>JANOVT010000364.1:0-42149 GCA_031417525.1 Flavobacteriales bacterium
CCAGCCCGGGCCTGGTGGCCTGCCGTTGGCGCTCCGCTTGACCGAGGGGTTAGGCCTCGCTGGCCACTGACTCTGTGAACTTGCTCTTGGGTCTGGACGCCGTGGCATATAAAAAAATTGAAGCGCTCCTCTGCTATTCGAGCCAGTTCTACCGTTCGGGATCTTCCGAACCTCTCACACCCATTTCCGGTTCCGAATTTTTTGACTTTCTAAAAGGAAGAGCGATGCAAATGGGAAGACCGGCGGGCTTTGTATTGGCTGAAGGATTTTTGGCAGACAGAGCGATTGGAGTGGATGGGTTTGGAGATTTAATTTAGAGGTGAGAAGTGAGAAGTGAGAAGTGAGAGGTGAGAAGCTACACTGAAATAAATTTATGACCAAATGAAAGTGAGGGTATTACTCGGAATTCATTGTTTGGCAATCGCATCATTCTTGTTTTGGTATTTTTTTATGGATGGATATTTGGGATATGAGCTTGGAGATCTTGCTATCGTCTTACCAATGTTTCCGATATTATTCTTTTCAATTTTTTTACTCGCAAATAGAAATATCACCAATCATAAAGCTGCTGTGTATGTCGGAATCACCCTTTTTTATTTGATCATATATGGTCTATTCATCGGATAGGTTTACAGTCTTCAAATCCTGAGTGTAAGTCAAAAGTGAAAATCATAAACGATCGCTCAGTGGCTTTATAGATAAAGCGTCGTAGTGACCAAATTACTTTTCCAAGAAGTCATTCGCTTCAAAAATGAGTTTAATGCTGATAGTGTCATGGCAGCCCGAGACCTCTTCACTGATTGTCATTCCTGAATTGAAATCCGTATTTTCTCACTTCTCACTTCTATTTTTCCTTCCACGTCTTTGGTCCTTGCCCGCTCTGGTTGCTGAGAGTGACGATTTTGTCAAACTCCATTTGTATACCTTGACTTGGCAATCGGGTAAAAGTGTACATAATCAATCCATCGTTGTCAATCATAAGTGCATACGGAATTGCTGAGATGTTGCATTTTTGAGTGAGCAAAGGATCGCCGTTCCCAAATAAAAAAGTGAATTTCTGATCGGTATGAGTCTCCAGGTATTTGCGGAAGTCAGCATAATCCTCATCCATACATATCGCCACGAAGTTGACAAACTTGCCATATTTGTCCTGCAAGTTTTTCATCACCTGCATTTCTTTCATTGAGCTTGTATTCCATGCAGCATAGAAAAGGATGTATGTCGGGAGATCATGATGTTCCGATAAAACCCACTTGTTTTCGCTCTCATCTACTAATGTGAGATCATCAAGTAACCAACCCTCTTTGCATTTTTTCAATTCATTATAAGTGTTCACCGCGATGGCTTTCAGCTCAGGAGAATCAGCAGGAATGTTGTTAAGGGTTTTTTCAATCGCGTTGCGTGTAAATGTTTTATTGAAATAAATATCCTTCAACCCTTTGATGACAGCTAGTGTGCGTATCTGGTTTGACAAAGCAGCCGAGTCATTTTGAAAAAGAGAAATCAGTTTTGTGGCATTGCGTTCCTGATTGATGCATTTCACGACTTCGCCTTGTGTTTCTTTCTTGCCTGTGGTCAAAAAATTATTGTAGAACACCTCGAAGCAGCGCATGAATGCCGGATTGTGAAGCCGAAGCGATTGTGACATAAAATATTCATTGTAAAAATCGGCTCGTTTTTTACCTGCCATCAACTCCAATTCCGCCATGGAGTATGTGACATAGTCATGGAAAAAAGCGTTGTCATAAAAAGCAGAATAATCTTCTTGTACTTTTGATTCAAACGTTGCGATCACAGATGAAAATCCAACTGTCGGCTGAATCGCCACAGTGTCTTTTTTTCCTGAAGTTTTGTACAAATCTGTTTGTGTAATTTTCGCTCCAAGTGACTTCATATAAACATCCGAGCCTCGGTATTCATTGACTGCGAAATCGTAAAAGTGATCATTCAGAAAGTGCGCAAAATCACCATTGAATCGTTGAATAATAAAATTCAAACTCATTGGTGGATCATTTTTGATGATAATCTCCACGGACGTGCGGTCGAATTTTTTAGCCTCTGCAGTTTCAGCTGAAGGAAACACAATTTGATACGATTCACCCGGAGTGACGTAAAGAATACCCTCCACCCTATTAATACTGATAATGACTGCGCGCGTATCCGCAAGGTCAAACGTCAGCATGAATTCGCCTGTGGAAGAAATCTCTGCAGATTTGAGTAGTACCCTTTTTTCAGAAATGTAGTCGTCAACTACAAACGCCGCCACAACACCACTTCTTATAACATCTGCAGAACCGGCAATGGTGACTTTCGCTGCATGTAACATCAGCGAAAAAAAACTAACGGTAAGAATCAAAAATAATTTATACATGGATTGAAACGCTCTGAGGAACAAACTGAGAAACATCCCCTTTATTTTTAATGATTTCTCTGATTACTGTGCTGTGAACCGAAGCAAATTCAGGATCGGTGAAGACGAGAATGGTTTCCAGCTCGTTCCAGAGTGCCTTGTTCATGTGCGCAATGGTGCGCTCGTATTCAAAGTCGCCACCGTTGCGCAGTCCACGAAGCAAAAACGTTGCCCCATTTTTTTTGCAGAAATCCACTGTCAGTCCTTCATAGATTTCTGTCCGCACATTTGGGATTTCTTCAAAGGTCTGATCCACCCACAATTTGCGCTTTTCAATCTCGAACATGGCCTGTTTGGTAGTGTTCATACCTATTGCAACGATCACTTCATCAAATAGAGACGCCGATCTCCTGACAATATTTTCATGTCCGCGCGTGATTGGGTCAAATGATCCGGGGAAAACAGCTATTCGTTTCATGCGAACAAACCTAATTGAAATTTCTCCACGGCATGAAATACAGACAGAAATGTATGTGCCGCTCAATGCATGTGGTCTTGAACAAAATTTTTACCTCAAAAAAACGAACCGAAATTCTGCCCGTCAAATTTAGCGTGTGACATTTGTTGTGTGGCATTATTAATTTGTCACAACCAAAATGTCACACCAATGATTTCGCACCTTTTTTCATGACATTAAAAATTCTTGTGTTTTGTTGCCGAACTTTTTGAGGATACAAAATGATGTTCACGACTTCATAGAATCGATAGCACCGAAAATCACTGCTTCGAGAAAAAACTGAACCGTACGCTACTATATGATCGCTCCTGCACAAAATGAGGATGTGCGGAAAAATCGTTTCGTTTGCCATGCTCGAGCACAAACAGGCCACCATCACTTAAGAGTGAAGAGGCGAGAACCAATTCGGGAATCGATTCAAGGTCTTTCATGTCGTATGGTGGATCCGCAAAAACAAGATCGTAAGAAGCAGATGTTTGTTTGATGAATTTCAAAACATCTTGTTTGATGACTGAACCATTCTTCAAGTCGTAGGTCCGTAAATTTTCACCAATAAAGCGCACATGAAGTGGCGCTAAGTCGACAAACAGGACAGATTGAGAGCCGCGTGAAAGACATTCAATTCCAAAAGCACCTGTGCCGGCGAAAAGATCCAGGACTGTGCAGTGCTGCAAAGTCACCAGATTGTTGAGGACATTAAAAAGTCCTTCCCGTGCGAAATCAGTGGTCGGCCGGCCGTCAAAATTTTTTGGTACCTGCAGACTCCTGCCTTTTAAAGTGCCGGAGATTATGCGCATAGGATGTGTAGATGAGAAATGAACGAAGCTTCCGGCGATTGCAAATCCTGATCGCCAAAAACCAGATCGCAATGCCGATTATACTGGCCAAGAAGATTCAATCCGCTGAGATCCTTTGTGTGAGAATAAATCCGCAAATAAACATGTTCAAAATCGAAGTTGAGGCGCATGGCAGCATTGGAAGCGTAATACAAAATATCTTCTTCATTCTGTATCGGATAAGCATTTGCAAGAAGCAACTTACGCGAATGAAAAACACACAACATCATCATCGATCCATCCTGATAAATCATCATTGAATGACCATCACGTTCAGCAATTGTTTTTGCATGTTTGAGAAATAAATAAGCGGAAGGAAAAAATCTTCCGTTTGGAAATTTATGGGTGATGACACCCAGCCAGGTTGGCACTTCATGCACCAACACGGCATCAAATTCTCGCATTTCAATGTGCGAAAATCCCTGATCTACTTTTCCACAATTGAATTCCAGCATGTTCAACGCACTCTCCGGATTAAAAAAAGCCGCTGGAACCAGACAAAATTTCAGTACGTCGTAACTGATGGTGCATTTTCTGAAAACACGTTCATTCCAATTCCGATCATTCACAAATGCGACCATGTCCTTCTCGGTTTGATGACCTGCCTCTATTCTAAATGACCTCGCCCAATGAAATTCACCACCAGCTGCTTCGGCAAGCACTGCTTCTACATAGGTTGGCGACAAATGCATCGCAAAATGCATGGAAGACGCTTGCGAGAGCAGGTCTTTCGGCATCAAAGCGTGCGCAGCTATTTCGGGGCTGAATGAACTCATGTTCAGAATTATCGCGGCGAAACTAGTGATTCATTTTCGCTTGAGGTTTTCTTTGCTGAATCTAATCGAACGTTTTTGACAGAATCTTTCACATCGGATGCACGACTTGGGGCCTTTTTATCGAGGTTACAAGGGAATTTTGGCTTTGAACCGACTTCAGGCCAGGAAAAACTTTTTTATGCCTTCACCCGATTGATTTTTTCCGCTAAAGACCGTTGTGCGCTCATGATCAAAGGTTATGCTGGTACCGGCAAAACTACCAGCGTGAGTGCATTGGTGAAAACGCTGGAACAATCTGGCGTTCCGGTGATGTTGCTCGCTCCAACTGGCCGGGCAGCCAAAGTGCTTGGCAATTATTCCGGGAGAAAAGCCTGGACCATACACAGGCAGATCTATACCCGGAGATCAGACAAAACAGGTCGGGGTTGGTTTGAATTGAAAGAAAACGAATTGGAAAATGCCGTTTTTTTTGTTGATGAAGCTTCTATGATTGGAACTAACAATTCTGGAACGGCAGATATCGGTTCTGGCGACTTGCTCGAGGATCTGATTACACATATTTATAGTGGTCGGAATTGCCGACTTGTTCTCATTGGTGATGCTGCGCAGCTTCCTCCAGTGGGCAGTGAAAAAAGTCCGGCGCTGGAAATTGATTTCATGCGTAAAGAATATTACCTGAATATCGCCGCTGTGGAATTGACAGAAGTAATCAGACAGAAAGCTGGTTCCGGAATTTTAGCCAATGCCACGAGTCTTCGCAATTTGATTACATCCGGACTGGCTGAACTTCCAAAAATTACGACACGCGGCTTCAATGATGTCATCAAAGTAGAAGAAGATCTTCAATCATATTTTGAAAACGCCTATGCAAAATATGGGAAAGATGATATGATCATCATTACCAGAAGCAACAAGCGCGCGAATCAATACAACCAACAAGTCAGGGCTCGCATACTTTGGCACGAAGAAGAAATCAATGCCGGAGACCGGATGATGATTCTGAAAAATAATTATTACTGGTTGGATGGCAGTACATCACAAGCCGGCTTTCTGGCCAACGGTGATACATTACAAATTCAACGTGTGTTGAAATTTGAAAATCGTGAATCATTTCGATTTTGCAAAGCCATTGTGAAGCTTGTTGATTATCCGGATGAACCTGAGTTTGAAACGATTCTCTGGTGCAATGCAATCTGGGAAGAAGGTCCTTCACTTAATTATGATAAGGTAAGAGAACTTGGAAATCTTATTGCGCTGGATTATCCTGAAATTACGAATATGGGATTACTTCGAAAAAAAGTTCGCGATGATCCTTACTTCAATGCTTTGCAAATTAAGTTCGCGTATGCAATTACATGTCATAAAGCACAGGGCGGACAATGGCCTTGTGTGTTTCTCGATCAGGGTTATCTCACCGATGAAATGACAGGCATTGAATTGAACAGATGGTTTTATACGGCCATGACACGTGCGAGTGAAGAATTGTATCTCGTAGGATTTGAAGAAAAATTAATCGAAGAAAACAGTGTGGAACGATAAATTATGACAGACGTAGAATTGGATATCGAAGAAAACTCAGCAACAGAGCAGGAAACACCTGTGATGTGGAAACGTTACTTCATGCATATTTCATATGACGGCACCAACTATCATGGATGGCAGCGTCAATTGAACTCGCATAGTGTGCAGGAAGAAATTGAAATGGCTTTGCGAAAATTATTGCGACAGACGCGCATCATTTCTGTCGGGTGCGGCCGCACAGATTCCGGTGTACACGCCAGGCAATTTTTTCTCCACTTCAACGCCGAAAAACCGATTGAAGATCTCGATGGATTGTTTTTTCGTCTCAATATGATGTTGCCAAAAGATATCGGCATCTATAAGGTATGGCAGGTCGATAACCTTGCACACGCCAGATTTGACGCGATCGAGCGCAGTTACGAATATCATCTGCATCAGATGCGAAATCCATTCATCGATCGATTCTCTACATTTTTTCCATGGGAATTGGATGTGGACAAAATGAACGAAGCTGCTGCGAAGTTGTTGAACTATTCTGATTTTGCCGCTTTCGCAAAAACCGGTGGTGGATCACGCACCACGATTTGCGATTTACGAAGAGCAGAATGGCATGTGTACGACGAGCGAATGGTTTTTTACATCACCGCCGATCGATTTCTACGCAACATGGTTCGTGCAATTGTCGGTACATTGATCGATGTAGGCCGCAACCGGATTTCACAAGATGAATTTGTGTCGATCATCGAAGGTGGCAGCCGGTCGAAAGCAAGTGACAGCGCTTCAGCCCGGGGTTTGCATTTGACGCAGATAATCTATCCTGACTTCACGGCGGACAACCTCGGCAACCAAAAACCTACTCTGAGAAAATAAACATGCGTCATTTTTTAAAATGATTAGGCGGTAGTTTACCAGTTGTAAATAGGTTACAATTCGAAATCAGATCATTGCGTAAAATACAAAGCAATGAGGATATTAGAATTTGTGAAGTCGTTTCCTGATGAGGATTCATGCAGGGAAAATTTTCGACGTAAGAGAGAAGAAGAAGGTATAAAATGCAAGAAGTGCGACGAAACACGTCACTATTGGTTGCAAGCCAAATGGCAGTGGCAATGTTCAAAGTGCGATTTTCGGACGACTTTACGCAGCGGTACTATAATGGAAGATTCCAAAATGCCATTTACTGCCTGGTATATGGCTATGGCTTTAATGACCTTTTCAAAGAAAGGCATTTCTGCCAAGGAAGTTCAAAGGCAAATGGGGCGCAAGTACTACCACTGCGTGTGGAGCTTAATGCACAAAATAAGAACGGCCATGGGCAAAAGAGATGAGAAATATTTACTCAAGGATATGGTGGAGTTTGATGAAGCCTTCTTCAGTAAACCAACCAGAAAAGGCACTATTCTCAAGCGAGGCAAGGGCAGTCAGAAGCAGGTCAACGTTGCTGTCATGGCCGAATCCACACCACTTGAGGATGTTAATACCAAACGAAAAAGCAGAGCTTGCCGCTACTTCAAAATGAAAGTGTTAGACGATCATACAGCAGATCTAATCAATGAAACGATAACATCCTGTCTTGATGAGAAATGTATCGTCTTTAGCGATAAAAGCAAATCCTATGTTGACATTAGCAAATTGATTGAAGCACACGTGATGGAAAAATCAAGCAACGAACTCACCAATGGCAATTTGAAATGGGTTCACATTGCTATCACAAATGCTAAAACGAACTTCTCCGGTACTTACCACAAAATAAAGTCGAAATACCTTCAGAGATATTTGGATGAATTTTGCTATAAATTGAATCGTCGATACTTCGGAACCAAAATTTTCGACCGATTGACGGTCGCTGTTGCAATGAATTACTGGTAAACTGCCGCCGAATCGAATTTTTTAATGAATAAATAATCGAAACGATGACCACAGAACAATATTTGCAACGAATTACCTGAAATAATATCATGAAAGAAAAAATACTGACAACAACACTCATAGCTTTCACCAGTATTCAATTGAGCGCACAGACTTCGCCAATGCAGAAACTCGTATTACCGGAATTTACGATTGAATATCCGATCGACTGGACGCCGGATACCAGTGGAAATATGGGGAGTACATTTTTCCTTTACAGTCCGCTACTGGGTGAAGACGACACATTCTCGGAGAACATTAATCTCATCATTCAACTCTTACCGGATCCAAAAATGACAGAAGAGGCATACGTGGATGAAACGGTTAAACTATTGCCCGTGTATTTCAGCAACTACAAACTCGGCACACTTGACAAAGTGAAAAAAAACAAGAAGTCATGTCATTTGCTTGAATATTCAGGTGCGATGAACAACTTTGAACTTCACTTCAAACAATACATATGGGTTATGAACGGCAAGTCTTATATCCTTTCATACACTGCCGAAGGAAAGTCTTATGCAGCTTATGAACAAATCGCCACACAAATGATGGAATCATTGAAATTCAGATGAAAATTTGAGCAACAGCGGGAAGGCATTTGATGTCAAAATATTTAAGCGACTCTACCGAAAAGGCAAACCTTACCGTGTGCCTTTTTTTATTACAATGTCGCTTGTGCTATTGTTGGCGTCCATTGTCTGGATCAGGCCGGAACAGATGCGTACCATTCTCGACGAGGCTGTTCCGCAAAAAAATCATTCTCTGATACTACAACTCGTATTGTGGTATGTTGTAGTGTTGATCGTTGAAGCACTCATTCAATACGTCCAAACTCAATTGGCGAATCGTGTTGCGCAATCAGTCACTCTTGATTTGCGATCCGAACTGTACAAACACGTATTGAAGTTTAAGCTCAGCTATTACGACAAGACACCGGTAGGTCAGTTTGTAACCAGATTGATTTCGGATATTGATGGTATCGCCGATGTTTTCTCAGCAGGGATTCTTGACATCGTTCGTGATATCATGAAACTGATTTTTATTGTAGCATTCATGTTTTACCTCAACTGGAAAATGACGTTAATGGTATTGATTCCTATTCCGATCTTGCTTTATGCGACACGCGTTTTTCAGCAAGCGGTGAAACGTTCCTTTAATGACGTGCGCAATGAAGTTGGCCGCATCAATGTATTTATTCAAGAACATGTTACAGGAATGAATATCGTCCAGATTTTTAATCGGGAAAAACAGGAAAAAGTAAAATTCGATCAGATCAATCGCGAACATCGCGATGCGCACATACGGGGCATCTGGGCATACTCGATTTTTTTTCCTATCGTTGAATTACTTTCCGCAGCCAGCGTTTCATTGATGATCTGGTGGGGACTTCGAGAGTCTATTGCAGGTGAAATGACACCGGGTATGTTGTTGGAATTTTCAACTTTCATTACCATGATGTATCGTCCGATCCGACAGATGGCGGATAATTTCAATGTGCTTCAAATGGGCGTGGTGAATGCCGAACGCGTTTTCAAATTACTGGATACTGATGAGTCACAAAAAGATATAGGCACTAAGCATTTGACCAATTTCCAAGGTAACGTTTCGATTAAAAATTTATGGTTTGCCTACAAGAGTGATCAATACGTGTTACGCGATATTTCGCTTGAGATCAACCCAGGCGAGATGGTAGCATTTGTCGGTTCTACTGGCTCAGGTAAAACAACTCTTGCAAGTTTATTCAATCGATACTATGATTTTGAGCAAGGAGACCTCACATTAGATCAAGTTTCTGTAAAAGATATTTCGTTAGAAGAATTACGAAAAAATATCGGCTTTGTGACTCAGGATGTATTTCTTTTCAATGACAGCATCTTTCACAACGTGACATTATACGATCCGGATGTAACTATGGATGATGTGGTAGAAGCAAGCAAAAACGTTGGAACTCATGAATTCATTACTTCGCTTCCTGACGGTTACAACTACAACGTGCGAGAACGTGGAGGAATGCTGAGTGTTGGACAACGGCAATTAATTTCTTTCATCCGGGCTTACGTACAGAATTCGAAAATTCTGATTATGGATGAAGCGACATCCAGCGTTGATACACAAACAGAACAACTTATTCAATATGCCTCTGAACAGATCACGAACAACAGGACCAGCATTGTCATCGCACATAGACTTTCCACAGTTCGACGCGCAAATAAAATTGTGGTGATGAACAAAGGTCGTATTGAAGAGATGGGAACACACGAAGAGCTGCTCGCACGAAATGGGCACTACAAAAGGCTGTTTGAGCTGCAGTTCCAGGAATAATTAATAATTAATAATTATCAATTATTAATTATAACTCGGCGCCGGGTTCTTCTTTAAAACATGAAGATTGATCTTCGGCCACCGCAAACAACCCTCCATAATTGATAATTCATAATTGATAATTGATAATTGTTAGATAGTTTGCGGATTTACCGAGAAAACAGATTTAGATGAAAGCAATAGTTTACACCGACTACGGACCACCGGAAGTGGCCAGATTGATGGAGGTTTCAAAACCGATTCCAAAAAAAAATGAAGTACTCATTAAGGTTTATGCATCAACCGTCAACAGAACGGATGCCGGTTTCAGAAGTGCAGAATATTTTATCTCCCGATTCTGGAGCGGCCTTTTGAGACCAAAACATCAAGTATTGGGTTGTGAGTTTGCGGGTGTCATTGAAGAATGTGGAGAAAATGTAACGGCCTTTAAAAAAGGAGATCGCGTTTTTGGATACAACGATAAAAGTTTTGGTGGACATGGCGAATATTTGGTGATAGCCGAAACAGACGCGCTAACATTATTACCAAACAACTTGAATTTCGAGAGTGCGGCACCAATGACAGAAGGTGCGCACTACGCCCTTAATAATATACGTGCTTCAAAAATTCAGAGCGGACAGCATGTGATGGTATACGGCGCAACAGGCGCCATTGGTTCTGCCGCAGTTCAACTTTTGAAGCACTTCGGCACCATTGTCACAGCCGTTTGTAACTCAAAAAATGTTGAACTGATGAAGTCACTCGGTGCAGATTTCATCATTGACTATCAAACTCAAAATTTTGCAAAAACAGAAAATAGATTTCAGTTCATTTTTGATGCTGTGGGCAAAAGTTCTTTCAAAGCATGTAAACCATTGTTGACTGAAAAGGGGATTTACGTTTCAACAGAATTAGGAAAAAATGGTGCAAATATTTTTTTAGCAATGTTCACTCCATTAACAAGAGGGAAAAAAGTTTTGTTCCCTATTCCTACAATCAATCAAGCGGATGTGATTTTTTTAAAAGAACTTGCCGAAAAAGGAGAATTCAAACCGGTCATCGACAGAATATATCCATTGGATCAAATTGTTGAGGCCTATAAATATGTTGAATCTGCGCAGAAGACCGGGAATGTAGTTTTGAAAATCGCCAATGAAGTGTGAGTTTTGAAAGTAAAAAAAACCACCCTTCTTGCGAAGAGTGGCTGGTTCCAAAGTTTTCCGCGCATGTTTGAATACAACGGAACTTGATGAAAAGTAGGCTTGCAGACCTCCCTTTTTATTTTACAAAAGCTTGAGTCATTTGCAACTCACCGCTTGTGATACGCCAAAGATAATTACCCGAACTCAAATCCAAATCACCGATGACAATTTTATGCAAAGAAGCCGGTAAATTTTCTTCAAAAAGTAAATCAACCATTTTTCCTTGAGTATCGAGAATTTCGATTCTGGTTACTCCCGCTTTTTGCAGTCGGAATGAAATCACGCTGTTTTCGTTTACAGGATTTGGATAACAAGCAAATGCAATCGGATTCTCTGCAGTGACTTCCACCCCGGAAGGAGTGAATCCAACAAAACGCACGGTTGCATTTGCTGAATTCGGAATGATGAGAGTATCGATTTCTTCGGCATAAGCAATATCTGCAGGTGAACTCAAACTACCTACAACAGTAATCGTTTCTGAAACCGTGAACTCACTGCTGTATTTGGTAATGCGATTGGGCGACCAGGAGGAAATGTAATAATTACCATAGTTGTCATTATCAATTCCGTCAACATTACCTACTCCGGTATTATTCACTACAGTAGTTACGGAATAATCATCCAATGAAACTGCTTTGATTTTTGCGCTTGTGCCCCAGTTCGCAAAAACAAGCCTGTTGTTATCCGGATCATAACAAATTCCATTCGGCGTTGTAACAGTATTCGCAACCACCTGCACAAACGATGGATTGGCCCAATCTGTAAAATCAATTTCATAGATTGATTTGTCTGAAAAGTCCGTTACCCAAATGCGGTGATCATAGTCACTTGCCATTCCATTCAGAAAAGAAGCTCCTGAAATGGTGATACTGGAAACTTGCACTCCGGAAGTGAGATCGTATGCTTTCACTGCACTTCCAACAATTGCATATAACGCAGTTCCCATAATTTCCATTCCGTAGTCCGCTTCCGGATCCGAGCCGAAATAAGCCACTTCATTGCCGGAACCATCCACCTGAATGATATTGCTTCCATTGCTGATAAGGAATCGGTGATTCACTGCGTCATATTCAGCAGACTCAATAGCAGTGAGCTGCTGGGCAATGGACATACTTGACACAAATAAAAATGCAAGACAGACTAAAAAACAAGGTAACTGTTTTTTCATAGATTGGTTTTATTTCAAAATTTCCGATCAAACTTCGGTGATTTCCGGAACAGATATCAAATGTAATTTAGCCCAGACAAGGAATGCTGAAAAAAATGAAGTGGAAATTACCGGCAAAAGCCAAGGAAATGAAACTTTTTATTGTGTATGCCCACTCATCAAGCAAGAAAAATGGAAGGCAGGTTTAACAAGACCTATACTTTTTTGAAACAAAACCAAAAATGAAAATGAAAAAAAATCTACTGGCGCTGCTTTTTCTATCGCCACTATTCGCCTTATCACAAGAAATTCCCTTCGTCGTATTCAACGAAATCAATTGCGATAATCCCGGAGGACCGGACACACAGGAGTTTCTCGAACTCTATGGAACGGCAAATGTATCGCTGGACAGTCTGGTCATAGTTTTCTTTGATGGAGGCGTTGGAGTGAGTTATTCAGCGATTGACCTCGATGGATATGCACTCAATGAGAACGGCTTTTTTGTCATTGGTGATGCCAATACTGTGAATGTCGACATTGTGATCGGCAATTCATCTTTTCAGAATGGTCAGGATGGTGTAGCGCTTTATAACGCAGATGCTACAGACTTTCCAAATAGCAGTGCACCCACCACACTCGATCTGATTGAAGCTGCTGTCTATGGAACAGGCGATGCCACCGCAACCAATCTTATCACAGGTCTTGGATTAGATATTCTTATTCCAGGATATACCCAGTTGGATGAAACCGCCCAACAAGCCGGAAATGATCTTTCTCTTTCCAGATTACCTGATGGAGGCAATGCGTTTGAAACGACATCATTTGTTTTACAGGAAGTAACACCGGGCACCTGGAATCAACCATTGTGTCTTGCGGGAAATATTACCACCGCAGCTCTTGCCGAATCCTTTACCATGTGTGATAACGAATTGTCGCATATCGAATATTTTCTACAAGACGTATCTGCTTATGGCGATTCATCGGGCTTCGTTGTGACCGATATCAATGATCAAATCATCGAAGTTCTCAGTGCCGATTCTTTTGAATTCGCAGGTCTGAATGCCGGAATGTATTTCGTTTATAGCTTCTCATACAACGGTATTTTGCAGACTTCAACTACGAATTCAGGATTACCATTCAGTGGTATTCTGGCTGGTAACTGTGTGTCGTTTTCTGACAACAGAATCAGTGTCGAAATAACTGTGTGCGGAGGTTGTATTGGCGGCCAAATCACTGATGCATCTGACAATAACACACTGTCGTTATGTGCGGGTGTCAGCAATGTTATTTCCATGACGACAACATCGACATCAACTAATGCCGACTACCTTTATGTTGTAGCCGATGCCGGTAATCTTGTGGCGAACACATTTGTTCAAACATTTGACGCAGGAACTTTGACTCCAGGAAATTATTCCATTATCGGAATTTCATACGTAGGCACCATTGATCCCTTGCTGATTGCAACAGGGGCGGATGCAGCGTTGATTGTCGCCAGCACATGTCAAGAATTTTCTGACAATACTTACACAGTGGATGTATTTAGTTGCAATATCACAACGCCTTGCGGTGTGGTGTTCATTTCTGAATACCTCGAAGGAAATAATGGTACAAAAGCTTTGGAATTGTTCAATCCTTCGTTAAGTCCGATCGACCTCAACGGATATGCTCTTATGAATTATGCGAATGGTGCACTTACGCCAACAAATACATTGGCACTCACAGGCACATTAGAACCACTCGGAACCATGGTCATTGCAAATCCTGGCACAGGCACCGGCAATGGCCAGGCCGATCCAGTTGTGCTCGCATTAGCTGATGTTACCGATCTTATTGCCAACTTCTCAGGAAATGATGCGATTGAATTGCGATTGAATGATGTTGTCATTGATGTGATTGGTGTAGTAGGAGAAGATCCGGGAAATCAAAGTGGATGGCCAGTCGCAGAAGGGTCGACACGCAATTTTGATCTTGTTCGCAAAACAGCAGTGCAATCGCCGGTTGAAGTTTGGAATGTGAATTCAACTCAATGGGATGTCTATACAAACACCGACTACACTCATCTTGGAATTCACAGTTTTAATACGTGCTCATCAGAAGTTCTTGCGGGTTTCGTTTCAGCAAACATGTCAGTGAATGAAAACGACGGAACAATTACCGCACAAATTCAAGGAATTAATGTCAGTGCGCCTGTTACAGTTGATGTGTCAGTCTCGGGTGGCTCAGCAGACGGAAGTGATTTCGTAATTAATGGCGCTGTAAATTTTATTTATGATGGCACTAATAACACTCAATTCATTTCTATTGATATTACTGACGACATTGAATTGGAAAATGATGAGACCATCATACTCACTTTGTCATCCGTGGACAACATCACCTGGCTCACACAAAATATCACGATTACCATTCTCGCCAATGATCCGAATTGTGATGGGGGATCGATTGCATTGCTGGCCGGACAAGGCCCGGTGGATCAATGTTCAGATCTGCCAAACACACCGATCGATGTGGTTGCAACGACCACGATGCCACTCGCCAACTATGTGTATGTGATCACCAATTCAACGAATACAATCGTTGAGATTGTTTCATCTTCACCCATCGATCTTGACGCAAACGGTGTTGGTACGTTCCGCATTTGGGGACTTTCATACACAGGAACGCTCGATGCCAACTCTATTCTTGCCGGAGCATCGGCACTTAATATTCTGTCGGACAGTTGCGCCACGTTATCCTCGAATTTTATTACAGTCATCAGAACAGCTTGTACCATAACAGGATGTGACGCCGGCGACGTAGTATTGTCTGATGGCACTGCAAGTATTTCCATTTGTCAAGGTGCTGCAACGATACTTTCACCAAACAATTCCGGAAGTTCAGTAGATGATCTGTATGACTATTTTCTCACAGATGATGCAAATAATATCGTTTTGCAGATTAATGGAGACCTGACTACAACAGATTTGGCGATTGGAGCCTATCGAATTTTTGGTGTTAGCCATCAAGGAATATTGGATGGAACGACAACCACGGCAGGATTTCCAGTGACAGGAATTCTATCCAATGGATGCGCAGAACTTTCTGCAAATGCAATAGAAATAAACATCTTCGACTGTACTTCGATACCAACGTGCTCCATTGCTTACTTCTCTGAGTTTCTGGAAGATTCGCAATCGGATAAAGCATTTGAGATTTATAATCCAACAGATGGAGATATTGATCTCGCAGACTACGTCGTTCATATGTATTCCAATGGTGCTACTACTCCATCTTTTGTTTTGCAGTGTGAAGGTATTCTTGCATCACATGATGTGTATGTTGTTGTCTCATCAGGCAATGGTCAAAATCCGACAGATCCGGCAATTCTTGCTGTTGCCGATACATTGCATGAGGTTGCAACCTTCAGTGGAAATGATGCTCTTGAATTGGTATTTCAAGGAGCCATAGTTGATCTTATCGGTGTTATTGGTGAGGATCCAGGCAATCAGGGTTGGTTGTTGGGTAATACAGGCACCGCAAACCACGATCTGGTAAGAAGACCAGAAGTTAATGCACCAAATCCTGATTGGAGCATTGTAAGTGGTCAATGGTTTTCCTTCGAGCCAACAGACTATACACACCTTGGTTCACACGTCGCAAATCCGTGCGAAGTTCTAAATTTACCTCAAGCTGGGTTTACGATTGTAGCATCCACAATCGATGAAAACGCAGGTATTATTCAAGTAGATGTACAGGGATTTAATATTGTAAATCCTTCCACTGTCGAGATCCTCGTGAGTGGCACTGCGATCAACGGATTGGACTACAACTTGTCGTTACCCGTAACTCTGAATTTCGCCGCAGGCAATTCAACACAGTTCTTTACCATCGAAATCTTGACTGATCTGATCACTGAAACCGATGAAACAATCATTCTGAATCTGACCAGTTTGCAGATCACGGATTGGATCAATACAGAAAGTGTCATCACGATTTCGGATGTGGTTGGTGTAAATGAATATTCTGCCGGTAGTCTGAAATTATATCCAAATCCGGCGAATGATCACCTGAACATCTCAACTGAACAGGTGTCACAAAGCTGGATCATTCGCGACATGAGTGGCAGAATGATATTATCAGGCAACAACAACTCAGGTAAAAAACATTTTAACATCGAAACCTCAACATTGATTCAAGGTCAGTACTCTCTGGAGTTGAAATCAAATGACAAAGTTGAAATCAAACGTTTTGTTGTCATGCGTTAATTTCAAAAGATTCGAATTTAAAAAAGCCCGCAAAATCTTTTGTGGGCTTTTTTGTTCTTAGCATGTCATCAAATGGAGCTGTTTTGCTTGGTTTATATTCGCGTGCCTTATTTCAACAACCATTTATGACTGGCAGATTACACAACCTGGATTATTTGCGAGGCCTCGCTGCTTTCGGCATTATGATTTTCCACTTCCTGACCTGGACTTCCGGTGAGTTCAATTCAGAATCCTTCATGGGTCGGGTTGGTTTGTATGGCGTATCCATTTTTTATGTGCTGAGCGGACTTACGTTGTTCTACGTTTATTATGATAAAATGCAGCCGAACATGGCTGACATCAAGGACTTCTTCATTAAACGTGTTTTCCGCATTGCGCCTCTGCTCTGGCTGGCGACCATTGCGTCGGTCTATTGTTTTAATGGTGGAATCTTCGAAATCAAAAAACTCATACTCAATCTCACGGGACTGTTTGGATTCGTCGATTGGGATAATGGAATTGCCATTGGCGTCTGGTCCATCGGAAATGAACTCGTCTTCTACGTTTTTTTCCCGTTTTTTGTGCTGTTTGCAAAAAAAATGAAGCCTGCATTCATTGTGCTCTCCATCATTTTATTTCTGCTTTACCTGTATTTCGCATTCGTACTCGTAGATGGAAGTCAGCCCTTTGATGCTGCCGGACAAAAGCGGAATTATGTCAATCCTCTCAACCAGGTTTTTCTGTTTTTAGGTGGATTTATCATAGGGATGCTTTTCAGAAATAAAAGCTTTTCTCCTTTAGTCAGTTTGAGTTTGCTCATCGGGGGATTACTTCTTTTTATTTTTTATCCTGCGACAGGTGATCGGATCCATTTGGTCACCAATGACACGCGACTAGCGCTTACCGCAAGTTGCTTCATGATTTGTATCGCATTTTACAAAATCAATTTCCAACTTCCCGGTTTCGCAAATAAAAGTTTGAAGATGCTTGGAGAAGCAAGTTATTCTGTATACCTCCTACATCCGATCATACATCGTCTTACCGGCTTTCTGATCGCATACATCAGCCAACATTTTTTCCATTTGCCTGAGCGTGTACGATTCGTCGCAGCAGTTATTTTCACTCTGGCCGGAAGCTATTTTGTATATCAATATTTTGAAAAATACTTCATTCGTCTTGGGAAAAAAGTCAGCACAAACGTGTTGACGCCTCCCGAAAATTAATAACTCCATTTTTCGCCAACTATGAAGTCCATTCATTTTCATGATAAAAATTTACAGGCTGATGTGGAGTCCGTTGGCATAGTGAAACATGTGTCAGCCAACACGGTGATTATGCAGCCAGGGGACTTGATTGAGAATATACCGCTTGTTGTGAAAGGAACCATTCGAATTGTTCTTCAGAATGATGAAGGTGATGAGCATTACCTCTATCATGTTTTTCCTGGAGAAACTTGTGCTATGTCATTGAGCTGTTGTCAGGCGAATAAAAAAAGTGAAATCAAAGCAATTATTGAGGATGATGCCGATCTGTTGATGATTCCAATCAAATACGTAGACCTGTGGAATCAATATCCTGAATGGAAAAAATTTGTGAGCGACACGCAATCACAACGTTTTACTGAACTACTGGAAACCATTGAACTCATTGCCTTTTCCAAACTTGATGAACAGCTTTGGAACTACCTGGTAAAACGTGCACAGGCTACAGGCAACAATTTACTCAAAATCACACATCATGAAATCGCTCAGGAATTGAATTCTCCGCGAGAAGTCATTACACGTCTGCTTCATCAATTACAGAAAAAGGGTAAAATCGAAATGGCGCGCGGCGAAGTTCTCGTGAAAAATGTTGTGTGACAATCATCACCATTCATGCGATTGGAACGGTGCAACTTTGTATCATAAAATAAATGATATGAAAAACAACATGGGTTCCACGGATAAAACTATCCGAATCATCGCTGCCATCATTTTTGCAGTTCTTTACTTGACAGGTGTTGTCACAGGCACATTCGGCATTGTGCTACTCGTTTTGGGCAGTGTTTTCCTTCTTACAAGCATGATAGGTTCGTGCCCTTTGTACTCGATATTCGGGATGAGCACATGTGCAGTGAAAGACAAAAAGTAAATTCTAAGATGAAATTATTTTTTAAACAATACAGAATCACCCTCATTGGTTTATTCATTGGGGCATCGCTTGGACTGTTGTATTGGGCAAAAGTTGGTTGCTCAAGTGGATCATGCATGATCACTTCACACCCGATCAACAGCAGCATTTATGGTGCAGTACTTGGTGCAATGATCGCAGACACTTTCAGAACTAAAAAAAAGATAATCACTGATCCAACTATTCATGAAAACGAACAAAATTTCAATTATTGATGTGAGGACGCCTTCCGAATTCATGGGCGGCCATGTAACCGGTTCTGTGAATATTCCTTTGCAGGAAATTCCGGAAAATGTTGAATCCATTCGCAAGATGCCTGCACCTATTGTGTTGTGCTGTGCCAGTGGTAATCGCAGTGGTCAAGCTGCGGCATATTTATCCAAACTAGACATAGTTTGTGAAAATGGCGGATCATGGATGGATGTCAACTCAACTTTTTAAAACAAAAAATATGAGAACTTTAATTAATAAACTATTCGGTCTGAAATCGGCTGATTATGCTGAGCTTGTGAAGAATGGAGCGACGATTCTCGATGTTCGCACACCGGCCGAATTCAAACAAGGACACGTCAAAGGTTCTGTAAATATTCCACTGCAAACATTACACGGCCAGATTTCCAAACTAAAAAAAGACCATCCTATAATCACTTGTTGTGCCAGTGGAATGCGAAGTGCTTCTGCAAAAAGTATTCTAAAATCTGCCGGATTTACTAATGTACATAATGGTGGTGGCTGGATGAGTTTATCAAACAAAATCTAATTCTAATGTCAGAGAAAAAGTCATTTAACGAAATCATTCACAGTGGCAAACCCGTGCTGGTAGACTTTTTTGCAGAGTGGTGTGGCCCATGCAAAATGATGAAACCCATTCTGGAGGAATTGAAGTCCAAAATGGGGGATGATGCGATCATCATTAAAATTGATGTCGACAAAAATCAAGCGATGGCAGCCACCCACAATGTTCGCGGTGTGCCGACGCTAGCAGTTTTTAAGGATGGTAAAGTCGCCTGGAAAAAAAGCGGTGTAATGGGAGCTGATCAATTAGAAACTCTTTTAAGACAATATATTTAGCGTATGAAATTTTTCCTTCTTTTACTTTCAGGCATCTATGCTTTCAGTCTGGCTTCCTGTGCACAACAGGATTCAGCCAAAGACAAATCAAATCCTGTCAATCATTTGAGTGCGCCGGAATTCAATCAGATGATGGAAAAAACTTCTGACAAACAAATCATCGATGTTCGAACATCAGAAGAATTTGGAAGTGGGTATATCGAGGATGCACAAAACATAGACATATACCTTTCTGATTTCCAAGCGCAGATCAATCAATTGGACAAGAACAAACCTGTTTTTGTCTATTGCAAAGGTGGAGGCCGTAGTGATGATGCAGCGGACCTGATGAAAAAAGCCGGCTTCCAGACAATTTATGCCCTCGATGGTGGAATCATGGCATGGGCAAACAAAAACTATCCTGTCGTAGACACTGAACTGACAACAGCGGATACATTCACAAGGTTTGATTATGATAAACTGCTTTCTGAAAATTCGCTCCTGCTGATTGATTACTACGCTCCGTGGTGTGGCCCTTGCAAAAAGATGGAGCCTGCACTTGCAAAATTGGCGACCGAATTTCAAGGCAGAGTGAATATTGTGCGAATCGATGTAGATGAGGCAAAAGCATTGTCCAAAGAACTCAACATAGAGAATATACCTGTCATCACAACCATAAAAAATGGCAAAGAAGTCATGCGTGTCAATGGGCTGCAGACGGAAGAGCAACTTCGTGCAATGATCAACTCACTATTGGATTAAGTGAGATCACTTGTTATCGCCATCGCTCCCCTTTAATAGTCTTGAGTGTCTTTAGGAAGAATCATTCGAAATATGTGGATTAAATTCGCCACGTGAAATCTTTTTACAACTACGATTTTCGTTTGGGAATTCTGGGTGGTGGCCAGCTTGGCCGCATGCTTATTCAGGAGGCAATCAATTTTGATATTCGCATTGCAGTCCTGGATCCGTCACCTGAAGCATCATGCGCAAAAATTGCACATGAATTCGTGTGTGGCGATTTTATGGATTACGAGACTGTATTCCAATTCGGGCAATCAGTGGATGTGCTCACCATCGAAATAGAACATGTGAATGTTGATGCTCTGGAAGCTCTGGTTGCTGCAGGTAAAAAAGTTTATCCAGATCCTGCATTTCTCAGAATGGTTCAGGACAAAGGACTTCAAAAAAAATTCTTTCAAGAAAATCACATCACTACTGCTCCCTTTCTTTTAGCAGAGTCGAAAAATGATTTGGCCGAAAAGGAATTCACGTATCCTTTTGTTCAGAAGTTGCGCCGCGGCGGTTATGACGGTAAAGGTGTTCAGATAATTCGTGATCAAGAAGCCTTGATTAACTCCGGTTTTGATGCTTCCTGTATTGCCGAAGAAATGATTGATTTTGAAAAAGAGATTGCTGTCATTATTGCACGAAATCATTCCGGAGAAATCAAAACCTTTCCACTCGTTGAAATGGAATTCAACACGGAAGCCAATCTGGTGGAGTTCCTCTTTTCGCCGGCCAATGTCAATTCTTCTGTTGAAAATGAGGCCATACGATTAGCGCATAAGATCGTCGAAGTGACCGGATTTGTTGGATTGCTTGCTGTAGAAATGTTCTTAGCTAAAAACGGGCAAGTCCTGGTAAATGAAATGGCTCCCCGGCCACACAATAGTGGCCATCACACCATAGAGGCCTGTCTCACGTCACAATATGCTCAACACATTCGAGCTATTTTGAATTTGCCGTTGGGCAACACGGAGCTGATTCGTCCTGCTGTGATGATCAATTTGCTTGGTGAGAAAGGCTTTTCCGGACCAGTGCGCTATGCCGGGCTGGAGCAAGCACTGGCCATGCCCGGTGTTTTTCTGCACCTCTATGGAAAACCGGAAACTCGTCCGTTCCGGAAAATGGGGCATATTATTGTGCTAGCAGAAAATTCCAAATCCGCGCACGACACGGCCCGGCAGGTGGCTGATCTGGTTAAAGTCATCGCCTGATTTTTTTCCATTCTGGCAAAATTGTCAAGCCAGCCGACAAGTTGTTGTTGTGGAAACTTGTGAAAAACACTCCTTCGAGAAATGCGAAAATGCCGGAAGCACGAAATAACTTCGCGTCATGAAACAATACCACGATCTGCTCAGGCATTTGCTTGATCATGGCACAAAAAAAAGTGACCGAACAGGAACAGGGACGTTGAGTGTTTTTGGATATCAAATGCGATTCAATCTGCAAGATGGATTTCCACTTCTCACCACTAAAAAACTTCACACCAAATCCATTATTCATGAATTGCTTTGGTTTCTGAAAGGCGACACCAATATTGCATATCTCAAGGAAAATGGAGTGAGTATCTGGAATGAATGGGCAGATGAAAATGGCAATCTTGGGCCCGTTTATGGCTATCAATGGCGTTCCTGGCCTAATCCCGATGGAACAAACACTGATCAGATCGTCCATCTCATCAACGGACTAAAAAAAAATCCGGATAGCCGACGACACATCGTGAGTGCATGGAATCCATCCTTCATTGATCAGATGGCTCTTCCCCCATGCCATTGCCTGTTTCAATTCTATGTTGCAGATGGCAAATTATCCTGTCAACTATACCAAAGAAGCTGTGATACTTTTCTTGGTGTGCCTTTCAACATTGCGAGTTATGCATTGCTCACACTCATGGTCGCGCAAGTTTGCGACCTCCAGCCGGGAGATTTTGTATGGACAGGTGGTGATGTGCATTTATATTCAAATCATGTTGAACAAGCCGAACTGCAGTTGACAAGAGACTTCCACACTGTGCCAACATTAAAAATAAATCCCGAAGTGAAAGATTTATTCGCATTCACTTTCGAGGATTTTACACTCGAGAATTACGATCCTCATCCACATATCAAAGCCGCGGTTGCGGTATAGACAAAGAACATGGAAGAAGAAACACCACAACCTGAAAAAACCAAAATAGCCATCATTGCAGCCATTGGTGAAAACCATGAACTCGGCAGAAACAATGAACTATTGTGGCATCTGAATGAAGACATGCAGTTCTTCAAACAACAAACACGAAAGCACTACGTGATCATGGGTCGTAAAAGTTTTGAGAGCATTCCAAAAAAATACCGACCTCTGCCTGAACGCGTGAACATAATCATCAGCCGTGATCCTGAATATATGTTTGAAGAGTGTTATACTTTTTCAAACCTCCAGGAAGCGATTGAAATGGCTAATGAAAATGGTGAGTACAAAGCATTTATCATCGGTGGTGGTGAAATTTACAAAATGGCCATGGAGGCAAATCTTGTGGATGAAATGTATTTGACACATGTGCGTGCTTCTTTCAAAGACGCGGATGTTTTTTTCCCCGCTTTTAACGAATCAAAGTGGAAAAAAACACTTGTGAATTCAATTCAATCAGATAGTTTGAACGAATTTCCTTTCGACATTTTCCATTACGAAAAAATCTAATTCGATTAACCGATGACAAAAGCATATTTCTCCTTTTTGACCTTAGCGATTGTGTTTGGAATGACAACCTCGTGCAGAAAGGACAGAAAAGAATCACTAGGTAATACCATTACCATTGATAACAGTACAGCTGAAAATCTATACTCTGATTTATTCAAAGTAGCAGATAATATCTCATCGACAGAGGCGGGAATCAGAGAGAACGAAATCGGGTGCATCGATTCAATTCAGGTGGATACAACAAGTTCACCTCGAACAGTGCTTATCGATTTCGGCACTGACGATTGTGTAGCCTCAGACGGCAGAATAAGAAAGGGACAAGTTTTACTTACTTATACCGGTCGTTACAGGGATGAAGGAACTGTCATCACCATCACTCCATTGAATTACACTGTCAACGGTTATCAATTATCAGGATCAAAAACAATCACAAACCTTGGTTTGAATAACAATGGTGATGTCGCATTCTCCATTGTCGTAGACGGAAATGTAACAGCA
The DNA here is from genome assembly GCA_031417525.1 of Flavobacteriales bacterium. Lineage (GTDB taxonomy): Bacteria > Bacteroidota > Bacteroidia > Flavobacteriales_D > Sanyastnellaceae > JAIBBG01. Next base: position 23,964 of record JANOVT010000364.1, read on the forward strand.
CCAGGCAATGTTTGGAATATTGAATGGAACAGCAATAGAATCAGAACCTGGGTTGAAGGATCGAATACCCTCACAATCTGGGACGATGTTTATGAAATCACCGGAACCGCTTCCGGAATAACCCGGAACGATCTTCCATATAGTGTGCTGATCACGGTGCCATTGCGTGCAGAAATCGGATGTCGCTGGCTGGTGAGTGGCGTAATGATCCTGTCTCCCGAAGGTTATGATGCAAGGACAATCGATTTTGGAAACGGCGTATGCAACAACGGATTCACAGTAACTGTCAATGGTGAAACGAATCAATACGGTTCAGAAGATTGATTGATTGCGGCGAAAAAAGCTTTCATCATTTTTCATTTTCATTTCAGTAAGGATTCACTTCGGTAAAACCTAAGAAACATGTGGTCCTTTTTTACTGATGGTATACAACACATAACTGATCCCGGTGGCTATGATCACATGCTTTTCCTGGTGGCTTTGTGCGCGCCTTTCAACGCCCGGCAATGGAAACAAATAGTATTTCTTGCAACAGCATTTACCCTTGGTCATAGTATTACTCTCGCATTGGCGGCTTTTGACGTCATTCATTTTTCGTCTGATCTCATCGAACTGCTTATTCCTGTGACCATTCTCAGCACCAGCGTGTTCAATTTAATCAATATCCGAAAAAATCGTGATCTGATACATCCCGGCAACTATGCGATCACCGCAGCCTTCGGTCTTATCCATGGGATGGGCTTCTCCAGTTATTTACGAATGATAATGAACGACACCTCATCAACGTTAAAAGGACTTCTGGCATTCAATCTCGGAGTCGAAATGGGGCAAATTATTATCATTTTCATCTTCTTAATTCTGAGTATTCCACTGCGCAAATTGTTTTCCCCTGAGCGTGCCTTTGTCATGGTCATTTCATTTTTTACCGGTATAGTCGCCTGTTACTTGATTCTGATGAAGCTCATCGCATAAAACACCTCACTGCTTACTAAATTCGCATCGTCTTTTTATCCAAGATGCTGCGTAAAATTTTCATCTTCCCAATTCGCATTTATCAGGCTGTTATTTCGCCCTGGCTGGGCTCTAATTGCAGACATGTTCCGACATGCTCCGAATATACTGTTGAAGCAATCAAAGAATGGGGCGCACTGAAAGGCACTTGGCTAGGCATAAAAAGATTTTCAAAATGTCATCCCTGGGGAACGCATGGCCATGATCCGGTTCCTTTAAAACAAAAATAAAAACTCAATAAACATGAAAACTGCTTTTTCCATTTTTGCCATTGCTGTTATCGCAGTATCATTTACTGCCTGCGTTTCTTCGGAAAGCGAAATGCTAAAACAAGCGCGGACAATTCAAGACGGAATGATTAATGATGTTGAAGCACTTGACTCTAACATGACTGAAAAACTCTCTGTCTGGAATGCAAAACGCTCTGAAATGGCCATGGATTCCACGCTCAGTACTGATTCTATCAAGATGAAAGACTTCATGAATGCGAAAGATAAAATTGATCACCTCAGCAATCTTCAGTCGGAAGTGACCGACTGGAGAGCAAATCTCAAGTTGTTGCCTTCCATCAAAGAAATGGAAAGTGGTGCTGAAAATCCATTCGGCGAGAAAGCAAAGGATCAGGAAATTTTGAGTGAAATCAAAAAATCGAAAGAGGCATTCAACAGCTTGAAACTAAAGGCAGATGCCGCAATGAAATAAGAAAATGCTTCAACGTCCAAGAAGGAACCGCAAATCGGAAACGATCAGAGGTATGGTGAGAGAAACGAGTCTCTCATTGGAAAGCCTCATATATCCTATGTTTTTAGTACATGGTGAACAAAAAAAAATCGCCATCGATTCTATGCCTGGTATCTATCGGTTCAGTGCTGATCTGATTCTAAAAGAAGTGGAAGAGTGCATGAACCTTGGTATCCATTCCTTCGTGCTTTTTCCAGCTGTAGAGAATCATCTGAAGGACAAAGAAGCAACCTACAGCTACGATAAAACCAATTTTTATCTCCGGTGTATCCGCGAAATCAAGGCGCACTTTCCGGAGTGCTGCCTCATGAGTGATGTGGCCATGGATCCCTACAGCGCTGATGGACATGATGGCTACGTTGAGTCTGGAAAAATTCTAAACGATAAGACTTTACCTATTCTCGGAAAAATGGCGCTTGCTCAGGCCGAAGCCGGTATCGACATCATCGGTCCTTCGGACATGATGGATGGAAGAGTTGGTTACATACGCACTCTGCTTGATGCGCAAGGATTTTCTGAAACCAGCATCATGTCATACACAGCGAAATATGCAAGCGCATGGTATGGGCCTTTTCGGGATGCTTTGGATTCGGCACCCAAATTCGGTGATAAAAAAACGTATCAGATGGATCCGGCCAACAAGAAAGAAGCACTCATCGAAGCAAGACTAGATGAAGCGGAAGGAGCTGATTTTCTGATGGTGAAACCGGCGTTGTGTTATCTTGATGTAATTCATCTTCTCAAAGAAAATTCTAATCTGCCCATCGCAGCATACAACGTCAGTGGTGAATTTGCGATGCTGAAAGCCGCAGCAGAAAGAGGATGGATTGATTATTCCAGAGCGATGCCTGAAATGTTATTGAGTATTCATCGTGCAGGTGCAGATGTGATACTTACTTACTTCGCAAAAGAATATGCTGAGTGGGTCAAGTCCCGCAATTACTAAGCTTGTTTTATTTTTTCTGCAAGAGCTTTAAACTCTTCCATGGTGAATTTCAATCTTTCTCCGGAAAAATTAATATCCCGCATCGTATTGAGTGGCACAAGGTGAATGTGCGTGTGTGGAACCTCCAGCCCTATGATGGCTACACCAATTCTTCTGCATGGAATCACGCGTTTTAATTTAACAGCAACATTCTTCGCAAACAAGTTGATCGCCTGAATGGTCTCATCGTCCAGATCAAAATATTGATCCACTTCTCCTTTGGGAATCACCAGGGTGTGTCCCATTGCAACCGGCGTTATGTCAAGAAATGCCAGAAAACGTTCGTCCTCAGCGATTTTATGACACGGAATTTCGCCGGCAACAATTTTCGAAAAAACAGAAGCCATTAACGGGTAATTTCCAGAATTTCAAATTGCAATTTCCCTGCGGGAACCGACACTTCTGCAACATCACCCACCTTTTTGCCCAGAAGGCCCTTGCCAATAGGTGAATCCACCGATATCTTTTTCTCAGATAAGTTTGCCTCGTTTTCTGCAACAAGAGTGTATTCTACCATTGCTTTATTAGAGAGATTCTTGATCTTCACTTTGGAAAGAATGAAAACTTTACTCGAATCTACATTTGTAGTATCCATGAGTCGGGCATTCGCGAGAAGATCGTCCATTTTGGCGATTTTAGACTCCAGATGACCCTGTGCTTCTTTGGCCGCATCGTATTCAGCGTTTTCGGATAAATCACCTTTATCACGTGCTTCTGCAATCTGCTGTGAAATTTTTGGACGTTCCACCATTTTCAGGTGATACAATTCTTCCTTGAGTTTTTTCAACCCTTCAGCTGTATAGTATGCAATTTGAGTTGCCATGGAGTTTATTATTAGCGTTACCAAAAAAATAAGAAAACCCCATACAGGGTTTTCTTATCAAATTAACTATTACAAAAATAGAAATAAAAATCAGATCTCAATGTGGAGACCGAGACTGTGCACCCCACTGAAAGGATTCGTTACGCGGTAAGAATAGTCGAAACCGATAAGTGTTCCATTTTTTCCGGCTGGTATCTGCACAGTAAGGCCTCCTGCAGGTCCGGTGAAAGCTGTTGTTCTGTCTTCGTCTGAACTGATATTTGTTTCGTATTGATAACCACCACGTAAAATGAAGCGATTATTAAATGAGTATTCTGCTCCAATTCCAAACTGATCACGAGTGAATGAATTGGAAGTAAACTGCAGATTACCTGTAAGCTTGGATTTTTCACTGAATATAAAATCATATGCAAAACCCACATTTACCATAGACGGTAATTCAAATTTTTCTGAACGTTGATCGACAGTCATGGTGGTTGTGTTTCCAGAACCGGTTGAAACTGTTCCGACGATTGAGAGACCATCTCCACGATAGCGCATAGGTGGACCAACATTTCTAAGTGAAATTCCAAAACGGACGTTGTCCTTTTCACCTGTTACATATCGAATACCGGCATCAAAAGCAACCCCTTGTGCTTTCACGTTATAGATTGCCTCTGAGATGAGTCTCACAGTAAGTCCACCATAAATGCTGTTAGAAAATCCTTTGGCATATGACACAGCTATGTTCGTGTTGGTTGGAGAAAATGTTCCAATTCCACCTTCCGGTAAGTCGACTTCTGTAATAGGAATATCACCGAACCTCATGCTGGTTACTGTAAGTCCGAATGCTCCCGACTCTCCCACTTTCTGTCCAAAACCAAGCGAATTGATCTTAATTCCTGAACCAACAAGAAATTGATTATTGGAAAACACCAGATCAGTTTTGCGGGTGAATGCCAAGCCGGCAACATTCAGGAAACAAGCTTCAATGCCATTCACTGATGCCATTCCCGAATTCGCAAGTCCTGAATTTCTGGCCCATGGATTTACCAACAGGTGACTAGCTCCGGCTGAACCGGCGCGATCTGGATTTCCGGCTGTCACCGCAAGTGTTATCGTGAGCAAAGAAATTATAATTGATAGCTTTTTCATAAGCTTAAACGTCGTTTTTTAATTTACTAGAATGAATCAAGGTCGATTGGTCTCATTACGCCAAACCACTTCAAAATTTTCTCACCAACATCGGGTACTTTGATATGAATGATGTAAGTACCACTAGCAATAGGAATGTTTTTACCGTTCTTCAAATCCCAGTCGAGTGAGGTTGTTGGATCCGCCTTCTTAAAGTGCCTGATGAGTGTCCCATTCAGATCATATATCGATACTGTACAAACAAAAGGCAGGTTGGTAATTTTCACTCGGTTGTCCAGTTTGGAGGACTCATAAGAGCTAAAAGCATAATATGGATTCGGAACAATATTGATCATATCCAGTGCACTCTCAAGAGTGGATTGGCTCGCAAGAATGGCTGCAAGATTTCTGGTAGAAAATGTATATAGATTCCTCCAATGGTTCTGACCAATATTGTTTACTCCATTTACTGGGCTGTCGTCAAAAGAGTGTGCCTGATAAGGTTTTGCAACGCGCAATTTCACTCTCACGTTTGTTGGAATGAGGCCTTGTTCAGGTGTCAGCAAAGGTTGTAATGCGATTGATGAGCCAACCCACGTGCATGCCCTGAATAACTTTTTCAAATCACTGCTCGTGAAACCCGAATCTTTATATCTGCTGAACATATAACTCGCTGAATCATATCTTGAGACGTAGTCGGGATCGAAGTCTATAGGGTCATCTTTTTCCATTGTCTCATTGCGAATATTCTTGAAAATATAGATCCAATGCTGCCCGCCAAAAATGGCCTGCTGTGACGCCCCGATATAGCTGCCTGTTGGATTCCAGATCATATCATTTCCGTTTTCACCTGCGAGCCAGCTATCTTCTCCAAAGGCCATGTTCAGGCGTTCACCAGTTCCTATGTCAATGGCATAACCAGGAAACCATCCCAGACCCCATGGACCGGTCATGTTTCCTTCTTCCTCATTAAATCCTTGATCCAGAGCTGTGCGACCATTTTTATCGACTGATAGATGTTGACGCATCCGCATTTTTTCCGGAGAAGCGGGCATGCCTGGAAAATCATTTATCGTTAACAGGTCCTCTGAAATTGAAGTTATTGATTGCATTTCAAGGACCGGACATCTGGTCCACTTGCTCTTGTCAGAAGTGAAAACCACATCAACATTATTCAATCCTTTGATGTTGGCAACCTTGACCTCCGGGCCAACTACTGGAGATAGGTCACCCGCCATCGCTTTGGTGGTAGGCGATGCAATATTCTGCCATGTATCCACACCGTTGATGGCAACTTGTGTTGAGTATGAAACCAAACAATAAGGTGCCCATGTACCATTCAACACGTTTTCATACTGTTGCTGTGAGTCTGTAAATGGTTCAACATCGGATCCGTCCTTATAGTCATCATAAATTTTTTCTTCCTCGGGAGTATTTGCTGTCGACTCCACAGTGCCGGATCTGATCCAGTTTTCTTCGGTGAATCCGTCCTGATCAATTACACCGCCCAACCAAGGTTTTGAAGGATCGGCAAACTCGATACTTGAATCAATGAAATCAACAAAGTGATCTATTTGCGCGCCATCTTCATTGTAATAAACATATTGCCCCCATGTAACACTGATTCCATAATCCAACACAAGATCCTCATTCAGTGAAGAGAAAGCTGCGAGTGAAGTATAGGTCTCATCATCCGTCAGATTTTTGAGTGTCCAGTTGATTGAGTCTGCCTCGATATCCGGATCACCATATGCATTTGAGTCATTCATTCTGAGTTCAAAATCTGACTGCGGCACACGAAGTGGGTCAACCACTTTTATTGCTACCGGTCCTGCACCTGGCATGTATTCCAGTGAAGATGCAGTGTAAGGAGGAGAGATAATTTCATTTTCGCTTCTAGACGATAAAACCATGTCATTCTTACCATTGCCCTTACCCTCTAATCGGGTAAGAACAACGCCATCTCCGTAGCCAGAATGAAGGATTGTTCCACCTGATTCAGGAGTAACATTGTGCGGAATTGCCACTATTCTCGCTACTTCACCTACAGCCGCCTTTCTTGACGCTTTGAAAACATCATCCTGACCCGTACTGTTGGACACATCGTATGGAGCGTAGTTGTTATAGCCATAAGCCACCACCATAAAATAATAAGACCTATGATTGATCAGTGCATTACTACCTAATGCGAATGCGTCCTCCACAATGCGGAATGAGTGACTCACTCCACCATTTGAACCTTGAACCATCAATTGAGGTGTAATCAGTCCGGTAGTCTGATCTCTGTTGTAGTTTATGATCTCCAACACACCGTTTTGAACATCGCATTGAGCCACCAGTCTCGCTTTGTCGATGTCGGTCAAATCAGCATTGCTTACTTCGCTATTCACAAGTTGGTAAACCAGATATCCTTCAAAACTATAACTTCTATCTGCCGTGTCAAGAAAAATGGTTGTACTGCCATCATTAATACTATCCGGTATGGATGGATCAAATTCGAGGTACAACTCATGATAATTATTCGAAAGTGGATTATTATTTGACAACATAAGAATGACTTCTTTATCCAACTCTTGAACGGTGACATCCGGTGCATCCGGACCATTCACCAATTCAAAACAATTATCGAAAAGGGATTGCGCTTTATCATCAGCAAGTCTGACCAATTCAACACTTTCGAAAGGATCTCCACCAACCGCTCTGGCCCAAACAACACCTAGTGTGATATTGTTGTAGTCACCAGGTATAAGAGTGAACGGCCCTGCAGATTGTATGAAACGACGGTCACCTAAAACGTTACCGGCTGTTTGTTCCGTCCATGGAATGGAAGCCGAAGGAGGAGCGACACCAAAAGTACTCCAGTTATAAGGATCCGAATCACCGGGGAACATATACTGTGCGTTCAATCCAGAGATTGTTCCGGAACCCGTTGCTCCATTACCTCCGAAGACCATATCTGACGAGTTTTTCCAGATTCCCTGCAGGTAGTTATAATAGTGTTGTGGAGAAGAGGGCTCTCCAAAAATTGGATTATCACCAATATTGTAATAAACAAATCGACGCATTCCGAATCGCTCATTGTCTACAATGGAGTCACCATATCCAATTCCAAGTCCTCTATATGGAATTCCTCCCTGATCAATTGCTGAAACAACATCCTGAACAAGTGGATTTGCCAGACTGTCTTCGTCCTGATAAGGTCCTTCAAAGAAATCAATACCAACTGCCGGAGGATTTTGACCATAACCAAGAGATGACGATACTGCTTGATCAAAAGCATCACCATTGTAGCAATAGCCAAGTCCGCGTTGAACGTCGCATCCAACATAGTCATCCGTTGAATTACCAAGATCGGGGTCCACCCATGAACCGAAAAATGTTTCCGTCAATGTCTGAGAACCCTGATTGATCAAAACATAATTGAGGAAGGTCATATTGTTCACCTCATCGTTGGTGGTGAATGCAAAAGCCTGAGCACGCACCTCCATACCAATCGCCTGGCCCTGTGACTCTGTATGTATATTTCCTTTGTCATTAAAAATCCAGTAATATGTTTGGTCTCCAAACAATGGAATTTTATCTAATCTCTGGCGTTTTGCGCAATCGATTTCGCGCTCAAAATCATACCATGGATAGTCGCCATTTTCAGGGTCATAAATTGCGTTGTTGTTGTAGTCCTTGAAAGGGGCAAGGTATAAATCCTGACCTGCTCCAGTATTGCCCATTGCAGGGTAGGTGCTGAAATAACCAGGTATTACATAACCTTCAGGAAATACTTCTGCCATTTGCTCAGGAGTAGCACCTGCAAGCATCATATCAAAATACTGCTTATGCTTTTGTGTATCCTGACGTTGGGTTACTGCAAAATCATCGTATTGTAGACAAACAGCGGGTGTTGTTTCTGCATTTCCATCGTTGGAGAGTGGGCCCGGCCAATAGTCATTACCATTTCCGCGGAAAGTAACCGCAGCAAGCTTCAATGTCTGGTCGAGTGATTTTCCTCCCATCCATAACCCACCAGCATAAAGAGATGAAACACCCTGTTCATCCGGAGCCGGTTTTGGTACTTCATAAGCTGCGCGATTATTGGCCCTGTCTTGCCACATGTTCCCACCTGTTTCTATTCTGGCACGAACATTATTCCATTCCAAATCCTTCAGTCCGGTTGCGGGAGAACAAGCCGCAGCGCGTGAACCTGAGTCATCCGATCCCTGATTATTGGTTGTGATTCCCGGGCCGGTAACATTGACTGGACAATAATACTTGTAGGCCACCGCGGATTGTGAGGTAAATATTATAACTACGAGTGCTGCAAACTTCTGAAATATTCTCATGTTGATCATATTCTATATAAATTCTGAAAAATGCTTTTTAAAAATCAAAACGAACTCCCAGTCTGATCTGGCGCGGCTGACCAAGACTATTTGGATTGTTCATGTACATTCCATAATAGTTCCTGAAACTTTCAGGACTGTTTTGGTTGTTAATGGTTGGTTGCGCAACTGCTGAGGCAAGATAACCATCATCATCCGGAATACCCGTAAATCTATGAACACTTCTGACGTTGCGTGAATTCAGTAAGTTGGTTACCCAGATGTACACATTCAAGTTAGCTGTCTTCTTCTTTTCACCTTCTCCGCCAAATGTCAGATTAAAGTTTTTATCCGCATTAAAGTCGACGGTGAACTGCCATGGAAGTCTTGCACCATTGATTGATCCTTCTGTACTTGGTGATATCTCGCCTGTAATAGGTGTGGCAAATTGCTGAGGAGTATATGGAGTGCCAGAACCCAGGTTGCAGATAAAGTTAAAACCGGTATTGGCCAATACCTGAATGTCACCGAGCATCGGGCCATTGTAGTCTGTTCCTCCACCAAAGCGGTAATCAGTAGTAAGAATAATTCTGTGACGCTGATCATAGTTGAAAGGATTCACACTGCGAAGGTTCGGTAAACCCGCATTGATCAATGCAGATTGCGATTGTGAGGTCGAACCGGTTCCATCGGCAAATTGAAGAGTGTAGGATGCATTCAAACGGATATTGCCTGTTCTGCGCAGATCGTAGGTCAATGTCAAACCTTTTACAGTACCAAAGTCAATATTGTCGAACGCTCTATAAGCAATTGGGTAAGCACCGATAAATTTACGGATCTGAATCATATTACGCAACTCGCGGTAGAATGCTTCCACTTTCAATGAAGATGTTTTTGACAAAACTTGCTGGAAACCCAACGCGTAGTCCACTGTGCGCTCTGGCTTCAATGCTGCATTACCAATCAATGGATTGCTCTGAAACTTCATGTTCAAAAAGTCAGCTGGATTAAAACGGCTGAACTCAGTAGGACGTTGAGTCAGTACATCGTAGTGCGCAAAGAAGGTAGCCTCATCTGAAATAGGAAATGAAAATGCAATACGGGGCATCACATTCACCACTGGTTTGTAATCCTTGAATGCGCCAGAGGTAAGTGGTAAGTCCTTGTCAACTTTGAGATACGGATTTGGATTACCTGATCCTCCGATCGCAGAGGGATCCGAAATCAGCTGGCCCAATGCATTATACCAGTTATTACCATCACGATACCCTGCAATGTTTGTCGGGTTTTTCAAATTATCTACATACACCACGAAGTCGTCACCAATATTGGAAGGATGAGTTACTGTATTCTCTCCTAGTTGAGTTACTTCACCCGCAGTGAAAGCCTCACCGACTACGAATGGATCTTTGAGAACAGGTTGGTTCGCATCATATCTATCCACACGAACGCCGACGTTGAAGATCAAGTCGTCGAATGCGAATTTATCCATGATATATCCCGACGTATAAATCGGCTCAAAAGCTCCAATTGGTCTGGAAAAATAGGTGATATCGCCCACCTTGTAAGTTTTCGAGAAAAAGTCTTCAATGGTTGGCTTTTTACCCTTGATTTTATTTCCATGAGGATCGTATCCATAGTAAGTGGCGTAGTCATTTCCGTTGTTCATCAACTCATCGGCATTGAACATATCGATGCTAAGGAATTCAGGACTCAAGTTGTCGACGTTCAGATAGTCACCACCGCGTGGATTGATACCTAAAGCTTCCCGCAGTCTGTAATCAAACTCAGATTGGTTTGTTGTTCCAACTGCCGTGTTATAGTAAACGTAATTATATCCATTGATCTGCACCTGTGTCGAATCATAATCAATAATTCCTTCACTGTTTGGTTTATTGTCAACCTTTTCAATGTGCGAGTTGGCTGTCAGACGAGCAAGATTCCAAAGGCCTACCGGAGAGACAGCATATCCTGCGTCTTTTCTTTGTTCATACTCAAAACCAATTTGAATGCTATGATCGCCGATATCAGCCGATCCGTTACCAGTAACACGAAACTGATTGTTATTGAAAACAGCGTAGTTGTTGCTTTGTCCTCCAATGTAGTTGTATAGGCCATAAGTTTGATTCGGTACATCGCCGTTTCTAAGACCATTTGCCCCAGTAATGTTGTTGAGTGTACCAGCAGGATTTGTTCCGATAAATGCGATCGTAAATGGATCATTCAAGAAAATCCTCTCTCTGTCCCGGATGATGTTACCGTCGCCGTCATAAATATAAGTTTGTGCAAGAAGGTTAGAGCCAAATTGCTGCGCTCCTGCAAAGTACTGCGAGTTAATCGCAGCCAGATCAGGATTGTATTCGGAAGGCGTAAAGAAAATATTGATGTCCTGAAAACCATTCTGTTTGTAATAAGATCCTGGAAGCTCTTCGTAAGTATTTCCGCGAATAATATCAAAATTTCCTACGTGACCATATTTGAAAAGCTGATCTCCATGTGTTTCATCCTCGTTACGGCTATAGCTTTTTGAATAATCCACCATCACGCTGTAGAATACATTCTTCAAATTGGAGGAAGCTGACTCTTCACCATCAGCATTTTTGAAACGCTGACTGAATTTCGCATAAGCTCTCCAATCAAGATTTGTAGAAAGCTGATTGTTTTTTGAATTTGAAAGTGAATTCTCCCAGCTATAGTCATTGCCGCGGGTGTAAGCAGCCGTTCCACCGAAAGTTAGTGTCACGTTTTCAGATGTGTTGACATCAATTTTGGCAACCATGTTCGCTGCTCTGCTTCTTACATTCAATCTTGTTTTTGTCTTTTCAAAATCGTCTTTTGTCAAAAAGTCTGCATTGAAGAGTACACCGTTTATTTCCCCAAATTCATTTATGTTTGGTCTAATAGGATTACTTAGTAAGTTATCAATGCTCGTTTGCTTCATTTTCATTACTCCGCCAAATTGCGGATCATTATCCACAACATCGGTATAGTTACCGGAAACAAAGAATCCTAATAGAGGTCGAACTTTCTCACCATACTCGTCCTTTTTAAACAAAAGCGGCCCTGAAAGTGAACCTTCCACCAGATTGTAGCCATAATGATCCAGACCTACTGCTCCATCTTCACTCTTAAATCCAGATGAAATCATTTCAATTCCACCTGTGTATTTTGCAGAAGCATTCCTGAGGGAAACGTTGATGACACCACCTGTAGCATCTCCGATATTTGCCGGAATACCGCCTGTGATTACCGAAACTTCCTCGATGGCAGACTTAGGCAGAGCAGATGATCCACGCACTTTGATACCGTCGATGTAGATCCAGGTGGATCCTTCGCGAGCACCTCGTATGGAAATACCATTGTCAGTTCCGGTCGCACCTGCTACCGTTGTAGCCAATCCACCAACCGAACGGCTTGGCATATTGCGCAAGTCTTCACGCGTGATGGTTCCACCGGAAGATCCTCCATCTTTATCAATCAAAGGAACTTTGTAGTCGAATACCTCAACTGTGGTCAACTCGACACCTGCGAGCATTTCAGCATTGAGTTCCGTGATTTTGGCTGCTCTGACGATAACACCCTTCGTTGTTTGTGGCTGATAGCCGACAAACTGGAAGGAAACGTCATATGAACCCGGCTCCAACGGCTTAATGGAGAATTCACCATCAATGTCTGTGGTTCCACCATTGACGGTATTCCCATTCAGAAAGACAATGACTGTGACAAAAGGAAGAGGCTCCTTGGTGTCTTTGTCATAAACTTTACCTTTCAGGGAACCGACGTTTGTCTGAGCAAACGCGGCTGTAGTGGTTAAGAATAATAGTGCAAGTACTGCGTAAAACTTTTTCTGCATAGCAGACGGATTAAGGAGATTAAAAACTGGTCTAAAAACAAGCGGGCGCTAAAATATCACAACGTGATAAAAACAAAGAGCCCAATTTTCCGGCAAAGGGACGCAAAGAACATCTGATTTGTCTTTTTCTGCAAATCTTTTTTTTAGCAACCTTTAACCATTTGAAAATCTGCACTTTGGTTTTTACACAACCCAAATGTACGAGCGTCCTTGACCGTTCATCCTAAAAATGCCGCAGAGAATCTGACTAAAATTTACATGTCAAGAGGAAAAAGCTGTGCGAGACAGTTGAATAATAATTTCTGTGAATCAACCTGGCCAAGCGATTCGAAGCCAATGTCCGTTCAACTGAAGACTGTAAAAAAGTTAAAATTTCGGTCATGAATCGTGACCATATTCGAACAGCCGACTAAAATTTGTCTTTGCGGAACCATCTTTTGTACCAGGGTACATCCTTGCCCCAGGAATGTCTTTCCGCTTTCTTTTTAGTTTGTTTCATCCGCTTTCTGGTGGCTTTATCCTGAGCTTTCAAATGATGATCTTTGCTCTTGTTGTATTCGGCCTGTTTCACATCAAGTGCTGCTTCTTTTTTCGCGGGTCCCGTTTCCGGTGTGATTTTGTTCTTTTCTCTTTTGCGTTGAGCACTGGCTTCAAATGCCGTGACCAAGAAAAAGGAAATCAAAATGATGTTTCGAAAGTTTCGCATACCAGGCTAACGAGTTAATGATAAAATTCGTACGAGAACTTGGTGATTTCGATATTGTGACTATCGATGTCGTGATCCAGAAAGGCTTCGATCAGCATGGTAGAGGTATATAGCACCTCAATTTCACGCTTCATGGCTTTGCCCTCATAATATTCAACCTTGAGCAAATTGCCTATGTTGTCGTAAACGAAGGTCTGCACTTTTCCAACACTATTCAGATTATCTGTTGTTTCAATTCTGTCTATCCAACCGTGATCATTATAAATATACTTCCGTGTTGTTGTGCGACCGCTCATCAGAAGTTCTTCTGTTTCACTTTCGATGTAACCTATAGCATCGCGTCTGATGGTCCAGTTCGAATACAGCAACCCATAATTGTTGTAATTGCTCTTTTTGACTAGTCCGTCCTTTGAATCAGACCAAACGTATGATTCTGAATTAATCGTCACCATCCTGCCCGGCTCCAGTTTTCCTTTTTCGGTGGAAATATTCTCCGCTTTGCCAAAGTCTTCGCGAATGAGACGACCGTGCTCGTCATAGTTGAATTGCGTAGTGAAATATCCTCTGGTACCATTTTCCTTTTTCAGCTCAACTTCACCGAGATCATTGCGTTTGTATTCAATCGTCAGACTGTCGACCAGCGAAAAGACACTGCTGACTTTGTTGAGTTCGGTAAGTAGTCCAACTTCATTGAATCTGTAAATTAGAATGTCAGGACGCTGCTCAATCGGCCTGTTTGGTCGCTTGATGCTTTTAATTCCGGAAATTGATTTCACTTTATTCAACCACAAAAATTGCTGACTGAAATACATTTCATCTTTGAACGCATTGCCTAATCTGTTGTCGATGATTTGCGCGTCAGACTTTATTGGTATCAAAAAATTGAATGCGCATGACGTTAGCACAACAACAACAATAGTATACAGTCGAATATTCCAGGTAAGAAATTTCGTCGCTCGTTTTTGGATGTTTTTCAAATTAATAGTGCCAGTGCGTTTTGAATGTTGTCGGTTGGTGGGAAGCATGTTTTGCCGCTGCAAACATAGATGGCAGTTTGCGTGCCAGACCGGTGGCGGAAGAGCGGCAATTCACTTTCCGTTGTTGATGCCGCATAAATGCATGAAGGATGGTATCCTGATTGAATGTCCATCATCACCTCGCCGGCCTTTGCACCAGTGACAACAACTTCATGAAAAGGCAAACTGAGCCACGTATAGAGTTGCAGCCAATTACTAAATCCCGAAGGATGGCTGATCTGAGGTAAAACATTGCGCAGCATTTGGATACTCGTTTCTTCATGTCCTGCATTTTCAAAATGGCGAGAGAGTTCAAAAAGTACTTTTGCCATGATGCTGTTGGAAGCCGGAATGACATTGTCCTGCAATTCCATTTTCCGCACAATCATTTCCTCTCCATTTTTGGGAGTGTAATAGAACAATCCACTCTTTTGATCTTGAAAAAGCTCTTTGGCCTTCGCAGCCAATTGTTCTGCAAAATGCAAATGGTCTGCATCAAAAGCGGATTCATACAATCGCAGACTCGCTTCAGCGAGACACGCATAATCATCCAGAAAAGCGTTGATGGAGGCTTTGCCTTTGGTGCTGCAGTGATACAATTCTCCATCCGGTTTAAACAGATGTGATTTGATGGAAACCATCAACTGTGAAGCTTCCCAGAGGAACTTTTCATCAGCACTTGCTCTGTAGATATCAATATACGCTGTGATTAAAAGTGCATTCCATGAGGTGATGCACTTATCATCCAGTCCGGGACGAATTCTATGCGATCTCACTTCCATCAATTTTTCATCCACCCGATCTCGCTTTCGTTTCAGTTCTTCTAACGTCAAATGATGTGTTTCAGCAAATTCGTGGTCGATGGTTTTGCACAATAAAATATTCTGATCATGCTCCCAAAATCCTTCCTCACCAACTGAATAGTAGCTGACCGCAAATTCGAAATCTTCTTTCAAAATACTGCGAAGCTCTTCTTCCGACCAGGTGTAGAATTTCCCTTCAACGCCCTCACTATCGGCATCAAGCGCAGCATAATAAAGTCCACTCTCCGATTTCATTTCACGCTGAAGCCAGGCGACAATGCGCAAGACCGTTTTCAGGAATAAGGTATTTTTCGATTGTTGAAATGCTTTTGCATAAACAGAGATAAGCTGTGCATTATCGTAGAGCATTTTTTCGAAGTGCGGCACCTTCCAGTGATCATCAACACTGTATCTGCAGAAGCCTCCACCGGCCTGATCAAAAATTCCACCCAGAGCCATTTTAGTAAGTGTCGTTGATACATGATTCAACGCTTCGACATCCTTCGTCAATGTTCCATATTGAAGTAAAAACTCCAGATTGTTTGGCATTGGAAATTTTGGTGCGCCACGAGATCCACCTTTTTCTTTATCCCAAAACTTCGACCACTTCGAAACCTGAAGTTCAAGAAAATCAGGAGAAAGTAATGCGGAGTCTTCTTTATTTTCAATCAATGTCAACGATTGCAATCCATCCTTCATTTTGCCCGCATATTCTATCATACGTTGGGGTTCTGTTTTCCAGATTTCGGTGAGGTTTTCCATAACATTCAACCATTGTTGTTTCGGAAAATAAGTACCCCCAAAGACCGGCCGGCCATCAGGAAGCACAAATACATTCAAAGGCCAACCTCCTCTGCCTCCCATGAGGTGAACAGCATCCATATAAACACTGTCTACGTCCGGCCTTTCTTCACGATCCACTTTGATACAAACGAAATGCTGATTCATCAGTTCCGCACTTTCGTGATCTTCGAATACTTCCTTCTCCATCACATGACACCAGTGACAGGCGCTGTATCCGATGGAGATCAGAACAAGTCTATTTTCTGCCTGCGCTTTATTCCAGGCAGAAGTATTCCATGCGTACCAGTCGACCGGATTGTTGCGATGTTGAAGCAAGTATGGACTAGATTCATTTGCAAGAGCATTCATAATGGGTTGAAATTGATGTGTTGATTTTCCGCTGTGATGCTTCTTTGACAAACACTATTTTGTTTCCTCCAACATTTCGAGCAATATGGTTTCCAGCTTACTTCGCTGAATCAGGCGTCGCAAAATTTTGCCGTTCTGATCCACAGCAATAATGGTAGGAGTACTTGGTACCGGAAATCTTTTATTGAAATCTTTTCTGGATGCATATTCGAGATAAACACTTGGCCACGGAACCGGTGCAGCAGCCATTTCAGATTTCCACTGATCTTCCATCTTGTCGGTAGCAATCGCATACACTTCCAATCCTTGCGGATGATACTGCTGATACATTTGTTTCAACATCGGTTCAAATTCGCGGCAATGAGAACAACTCGTTTTCCAAAAAAGTATCAATGTCACTTTGTTTTTCGCGAAAACATCCTTCATCGAAACTTTATTGCCGGTGATATCAGGAAGTGTGAGAAACTCAATCGTATTGCCGGGCTTACAATTTTCAAGTGCATGAAGAAGGTTTTTTGTTTCCTGCGCTACCAGGTCATTCTCGCTGCAATCCTGCGAATACCAGGTAATGAGGTATGAAAGCCCCTCTTCATTTTTATAGTCGATCATTTTTTCCAACAAAAAACGAAAAGCAAAAGCAGCCAATCGATCCTCGAGAAGTGCGCGGGCCATTAATTTATCGATGTACTGATTTGTCAATTGATGCGACTGATAATAATCAAAAAGCAGATTCAGTTTCCGAATGAAACCGATGTGAAAGACAATTTCATGATTGTTGAAAGGAATACGATCGAAAGCATGAGCGGCATTGAATACCAGAATGCTATCAGCTACCGGTGACGGATCATTCCATTGTGTGGTAATCGGTGAACTCAGAAGCTCAGTCAACACTTTGGCTGTGTAGGTAGTTGGGAAATCCTTCTTGATTTTTTCACAAAGCAGAAAAAAATCCCGTTCCCTGGAGAGATAGTCAATTCCGTTTCTATTAAGTGAATCCGGATTCAGCGAAAGTTTGTTGTATGCCGGCATCAGCATCGAATAAGCATCGTGTTCATTGGATGGCTCAACACGTATTGGCAACTTTTTCAAATCTTTAAAGTCGACATTTACCTTCAATCCAGTTGCCGGAATTTTTTTTACGTCCAGGATGAAATCACCCCAGCGATCAGGTTCCGGTGCAATGCGCAATCTATATTGACCAATGTGATCGATAGTCGCATCCAGGGAAAAGCTTCCTTCCGGACTAGTCTCGAGACTCACCAGATGCTTCCAACCATCCTCAGAAAAATACTCGAAAATGAGTTTCGCCTTTCCTGAGGGTATGGACGCAACAGTGCCTGAAATTCTGGTCTGAGAAAAACCTATAAACTGTAAAGAAAAAAATATCCATCCTGCCAGCAATGCCCGAAAGCCTTTTCTCATCATGGTTGTATTCAAATTATTTAATCGTACGATCGACAAATTTACAGTTGATTGCCGAAACAAGAATCTTGCCTTTTCAATGAATCCTATTGTGGAAGTAAATTCGTCGTCCAAATAAAAACTTCAACACCCATGCGCGACCAACTCATTTTTGACCTGATTAAGAAAGAACATAACAGACAATTGCACGGCATTGAACTCATTGCTTCTGAAAATTTCGTGAGCGAGGAAGTGATGCTCGCGATGGG
>JANOVT010000365.1:0-5520 GCA_031417525.1 Flavobacteriales bacterium
TGAAAAGGAAATAATAATGGTGATGAGAATTAACCAATAAATGCCACTCACAATCATCAACAACAGGTACGAAATCAACACGAGGAAAGCGCCAAGAAAAATCCAATTGAAAACATTCCACTTCTTCTCGATTTTATAAATCATCAACATCTCCACCGTTGCGACGATCAAGCCGTTCAGTGCCAGCAGACCTCCTATCTGACCTTCACTCAGCATCGCTTCGTTTTTATAATAAATGGACATGGTCGAAAAAAACTGAAAGAAGGACATTGCATACAACGTCACCAGAGGTAGAAAAAATAAAAAAACACGATCACGATAAGCGGAGGTCACAACTTCTGTTTCTTTTGTTTCCAACTTCTCCTCTTCTTTGACCTCCTTCACCTTTTTACCGATAAAAAAAATGACTAAAAGAGCAGCCCCAATACACGTGGCACCGTCAATCCAAAATATCCATTTGTAGTTGTATGTCGCAAGTATCCCTCCAATTGCAGGACCAAGAGAAAAACCTAAATTGATTGCAAGCCTGTACAAAGAAATGGAACGTGTGTAATTTTCTTTTGTACTGAAATGAGAAATCGCAACCATACTCGCCGGTCGAAATGCTTCGCCGATCGCACTTAAAAAAAACATTCCAATCGCCAAAACCAAAAAATGATCGAGCATACTCACCACAAAAAACATCACGCCACCGGCAATCAAACTGCCCACCATAATCGGGTAAAATCCGATTTTGTCTACAAGCTTTCCACCAAGAAAAACACCGAGCAACGAACCTGCACCAAACATGGACATCACAATTCCCACATTGTCAAGGTCGAAAAGCAGAATATCCTTGAGGTAAACAGCAAGAAAAAAAATCACCATCGTCCCGCTGCGATTGATGAATTGAGTGAGAGCCAGTAACCACACGGTTCTGGACAATCCTCCGTAGGCGTTTTTAATCAGGGATGTAGTGGATGTGATCATTTCTGCGCGTCCAAGTTATAATTTGACTCGGAAAGGTTCGCTTCGATTTGTGAATAATTATTTGAGATTTGAGAGAGTGTGTTGATTGCAAGTATTTTGGCTAATGAGACAACTAGGAATTAGGGCTTGGCTCGTCTAAATATTACGCTGTTCAGATCCCTCTTTCGCTCATTGGCTCACCACTAGAGTGCATAATGCCCATACCCGTTGCAAATTGCACCTTGAATTTTCACTTGGCGGACAAACGAAAAATACTGGTCGCCCCGCTCGACTGGGGTCTTGGACATAGCACGCGTTGTGTTCCATTGATCCAACAATTTTGTGACGAAGGGCACGAGGTATTGATTGCCGCAAATGGAACCAGTGCAGCTTATCTGCGCAAACGATTTCCAACCCTGCAGCTCTTCGACAGCATTCCTGCCTACCATGTGACCTATCCTGAAAATGGCAATATGCTTTCGCATTTTATGAAGGATACCAGACGATTGCTCTCCGTGATCAAGGCAGAACATCTCTGGCTGGATGAATTTATTCTTTCCAAAAAGTTGGATGTCGTGTATAGCGATAACAGATATGGATTGCATACCATCAGAATTCCATGCCACGTGATTACTCATCAACTCTTCATCCAGGTCCCCTGGTTTTTGAAGCCTTTTGTTAACCTTCGCGTTCGCAAATACATTCAACTATTTACAACCTGTTTGGTGCCCGATTTTGAAGGAACACAAAATCTTAGTGGAGCACTTTCCCACGCAACCGATTTGCCGAAAAACGTTCGCTACATCGGGCCTCTTTCAAGATTCAACTCCCCTGAAACCTACAGCGTGAGCGCACATGATCACTATCATTTTGTGGCCATCATCTCAGGACCAGAGCCTCAACGAACCATTTTTCAGAAATTGATGACCGACATTTTTCAAACCATCGGGAGACCTTCTCTCATCGTTTGCGGACAACCTGACAAAACATTTGACGAACAACAACGTCATGTGAGAATCGTAAGTCATCTTGAAGATGATGCTCTTGCAAATGTTATATTGAATTGTAAGACCCTTATTTGCCGCTCCGGATATTCTACGATCATGGATTTGGATAAATTGAAGAAACAGGCCATCATTGTTCCAACACCGGGACAGACTGAGCAGGAGTATTTAGCACATTATCACAACCGGGCTGGAAGGCATTATCGCATTGCACAGAAAGATTTGACCAAGGACAAAATTTTACATACACATAAAAAAATCGGCTTTTCAAGTTGAATACATCCAGCTATAAAAGAAGGTCATAGTCTTCATCACATACTTTTACACCTCTTTGTAAAAATCAACTTCATCGGATATGGAACAAATCGAAATAGATACAAAGTTTATGCGCATGGCGTTGCGGGAAGCTGCCGTTGCATTTGATGCCGATGAAGTTCCGATCGGTTGTGTAATCGTTTGTAACGGACAGATCATAGCGCGCGGATACAATCTCACTGAACGCCTTCACGATTTTACGGCGCACGCAGAGATGCAGGCTTTCACTTCTGCCTCAGAATTTCTAGGCGGAAAATCATTGCATGAATGCACCTTGTATGTAACCCTTGAACCATGTGTGATGTGCGCCGGTGCAGCATACAATACCCGAATTGGAAGAATCGTTTTTGGCGCCTATGATGAAAAGCGGGGCTTCACCAAATTCGGTCATCATGAAGACAATGGCCAATCGATTGTTCATCCCAAATGCGAAGTAACTTCAGGAATTCTTGCGGAAGAATCCGCGCAATTGCTACGTACGTTTTTTGAAAGAAGACGGTGAGAGTGATCGGTTCCAAGTTTCAAGTTCCAGGTTTCAGGTTTCAGGTTCCAAGTTTCAAGTTCCACGTTTCAGGTTTCAGGTTTTAGGTTCCAGGTTTCAAGTTTCAAGTTTCAAGTTTCAAGTTTGTGAAGCTAAAACCCAAATTGAAAAAGAAGTCAATCTCATTTCACGCAAAACTTCGCTCAACCAGAAACTTGAAACCAGAAACTTCACTCTCCCCGATTTCCAAACTAAACATCCTAATTGAAAAAGAAGCAATTCTGATTTCACGCAACACTTCGCTCAACCAGAAACTTGAAACCAGAAACTAGAAACTTCAATATCCCCGATTTCCAAACTAAACATTCAAATTGAAAAAGAAGCAATTCTGGATTACGCGCAAAACTTCGCTCAACCAGAAACTTGAAACCAGAAACTTCAATATCCCCGATTTCCAAACTAAACATTCAAATTGAAAAAGAAGCCAATCTCATTTCACGCAAAACTTCGCTCAACCAGAAACTTGAAACCAGAAACTTCAATATCCCCGATTTCCAAGCAAAACATTCAAAATGAAAAAGAAGTCAATCTCATTTCACGCAAAACTTCGCTCAACCAGAAACTTGAAACCAGAAACTTCAATATCCCCGATTTCCAAACTAAACATTCAAATTGAAAAAGAACAAAATCTGATTTCACACAACACTTCGCTCAACCAGAAACTTGAAACCAGAAACGTCAAGATCTCCATTACTTCTTCAACAAGCACGGCGAAAACCGCTACCGAATGACCGTCACAAAACCAGTAATCTCTTTTGCCGAACCCGTAGATTCGGATTTCGCTTTGACTACGTAATTATAGACTCCATCCTGAACATAATATTCTCCTTCTCCACCTCGGCCGCATGTCCATGGAATAGTTGGATCTGCTGACTGATAAACGACATCACCCCATCGATTGAAGATCACCCAACTGAAATCATTCACATCAATGTCTGCTCCTTCAACGAATAAAACGTCATTAACGCCATCGTTGTTTGGAGTTACTGAATTGGGAATGTATACAGTGAGTATATCATTGATGTCTATCAAACCCTCAATCATATCCGTGCACTGATGTTGATCTGAAATTAAAAGTCTTACTGTGTATTCGCCTCCTTGTCCTTCCGGAAATTGGAAAAGTGGGTTTTGCTCATGGCTTATTCCAAGTGGATCTTCTGTATTAAAAATCCAGAAGTATTCCAAGCCGGTGCCCGATGAAACATCCGTGAATTGAATGAGCGCATTTTCAATCGTTGTAGGTTGTGGATCTGCCAGCCAACCTGCCGTAGGATCAGGATATACGGTAAGGTAGTCCGGAAATGTTTGCACAAATTCACACCCATTCATCGTCGTAAGTGATACAGTCAAATCGTATGTCCCAGGAATGCTGATCGTGTGTGCGATGTCATCTACCATGGTGTAGTTCGATCCATCCTCTATGGACCATTCCGTTTGATTGTAAAGATTTCCGGGAGTAGTGAGTGAAATATTGGAAACCAGTGGAGAGCATCCATCGGTAGTATCTGCTTCAATCGTAATTGGCACAGGAATCTGAATAAAACCCCACGCACAATCCTGAATGGGTGTTGTTTCACAAACATCGGAAAGCGTAACACAATATTCGCCTTCTGTATTCGGCGAATAGTTGACTCCTTGTCCACTTCCTATTCCTACACCGTTATAGGTCCAGGTGAATGTATAAGGTGCAAGCCCTCCGGTATGTTGGACGGTGTGAGCATACAAATTTGCTCCGGCACAAATCGTTGTGTCGTTCATGGCAGTGACTGTCAACGGCGCGCGGTAGTCAACCGCTATCCATGCTGTATCAGAGACACAGTCGGAAATGTCATTCGCATACACCCAATAATCAGAACTTACTCCCGGCTGCACATTAATGACCTGAGTGGTCTCATTGGTTGACCAATGATATTGATAGGCATTGTCAAAATCAGATTCACTCCAGCTATGCAAACTGGCTGTGCCATTGATGCAGATAGTCGTATCAGCATCAACACTTATTTCAGGATATTGAATATCGATTTGCAATTCAGTAGTCAAAGCACAATCATCTATTACCAGCGTGTAATAGAAATTGCCGGGAGTATCGGTTGCCGGATTAAATATTCCTGCGATCGGAACACCGGCTTCTGTCGTCCATGCACCACCTGGATCAGGATTGCCATCAAGCTCCGTTAACATGTCAATTTGCGCTCCTTCCGGACAGATTCCCATCTGAGTATCTATTCCAGGATTCGGTAGGCTTGAATCCAGGGTTACATTCATTTCATCCTGACTTCCGCAACCAGGATAGCCTACGGGGTATCCTGTCAACGTGTAAGTCATATCTGATCCTACATTCTCCATAACCGGATTCGGAATGGTGGGATCAGAAAGTCCTGTTGCAGGTGTCCACAACCATTCAAACGGAACCTGTGTTTCCCCGCATGAGATATCATAATTCAATGGGATGGTGCTTCCATCTACGCAAGAAGATGAGCCATCCGTTTGAACAGAAAGAGTAAGGCATCCTTCACTGTTTGTCGCCGCATAACTCAATCCCGAAAAGTCACCTGTGAGCGGTCCTGCAAGAATGGGCGACCCGGTGGAAGGACCATCATAG
Organism: Flavobacteriales bacterium; assembly: GCA_031417525.1. Classification (GTDB taxonomy): domain Bacteria; phylum Bacteroidota; class Bacteroidia; order Flavobacteriales_D; family Sanyastnellaceae; genus JAIBBG01. The sequence continues at coordinate 5,411 of JANOVT010000365.1, forward strand.
ACATAAAGTTCATCAAAACCAGACTCTAACATTCCTGAGTTAAAATTAATGGTCAGGTAGGTGACTCCATCACCGGGATTATTGGGACAATAAGTTTCAATCCAGTTTTC
>JANOVT010000366.1:0-16573 GCA_031417525.1 Flavobacteriales bacterium
CCACGAAAACCAGTGTTATCAATACTTTCAAACGTATTGTCGCTCAAAACATCAGTGAATGCGCCTTGCAGCGTTCTCCTTTTGTGAGGCATGCCCGTGCGATGTCGGGTATGATGCCGCAAATCAATGGCTGGCAAAAATGATATCGGATACTAATCCTACCTGTCAATTGAAATAATAAAACAGTCAACAACATTAATCAATGAAGCATTTTATATTCTCCCTATGGCCATTCTTAGTAATACTTGTTTCAGGCTGTCATTTCAAAGAATCATTAAGCGTCAATGATTTTCCTGCAGTCTGCAATCAAAAAATTGGACAAAAATTCAATGAGCGAAACTGCACATTACGCAAAGGATATTTAGAGCATGAATACATTGTATGTGAAGAATGTAAAAACGTTATGATTTGGCTAGATAGTGATGACATCGTTAATGCTTTAATGCTTAATAGATTGGCAAAAGAAGACTATGAAACATGGAAGAAACTATTAAAGCTCTATTTTGATTCTGATCCTGATAGCTATTCCGCCGATGAAATCAGTTACTTGGAAACTTGGAAAAGTGATGAAATAAGATGCGTGCTTGTAAGCAATAGAATTGAAGAAGCGCATTTATTAAACATATATTTTCACTAGCTTTTTTATATTGCCTTATAGTTTTCATCCCCCTTCACGCTGGCTTGCCCCATCGCGCGGGCATGACTCGCCGAAGAGGCCGAATTTGATGGAGCATTCTATTTGATGAAGCTTTGCTGTACCCAAATCGCGCGGGCATGCGTCAACTAAGAGGCCAGATTTGATGGCGCGGGCTTCAAATGCATAAACTTAGAAGACCCCATTTTGCTTGTCATAGCCTCCCGCCGTGCGGGACAAGCTGTGCCTATCCATGTCGTTGGCTTCTGCCAACAAACCTTTCACACATGTTTGGCGAAGCATACTTGTACGAAGAGGTTTAGACTAAACTCAACGCACAACAACTACTTTCTGAGGTGGAGATCCATCAATTATAAGATGATAAAATCCCGCAGGCCAGCTGCTTACATCCACTGTGATTGTTTTTGCAGACATTCGGTCTTCAAAGACAGTTTCACCGAGACTATTGGTTATTTTCAAAGGTCCATTAGTGTATGGAAGTGGAATAGTTATCTTGTCAATTGCTGGGTTTGGATAAGTCAGGGCCGACTGCATTTGTATTTCACTAATATCGGTCGATCCTGAAATACGTGCGAATTGGAATGGCAACGGCAATCCGCATCCGGCATATAAATATGCGTCATAACTGACAAGTGACTTGATTTGTGGCAGATAATCAGTTGTTAGTTGGGCCCAGGTATCAGTTATAGGATAATAGATTGCATTTCTTTGGTACGGCAAATGAAAATCTCCTGCTACTGCTAGTCCACCACTCCATGACGTAACTGCGTTGACCTCATCATCCAAACCTTCAACTGAACTGATGTTACCGGAACCCGGGTCATAGACAGCAAGCCCTTGCGAGTCATTCAGTATAAAACTTCCTGCGATGTAAATTTTGCCTTCAAACGGATAAAGCATGCTGATTTCAGAAAGATCCAGCCCCTCATCCAATGCTATCCAAACGTCATTTTGAAAATCAAATTTCATGAAAGCAGAAACTGGATTTCCCGATGGAGATGTTTTCGCGGCATACAGAACATTGTCATACACAAGGATGTCTGCGATGTCTTCAATATAATCGGTACCTAATTGGCTCCATGAAGATGTCGAAGGATTGTATTGCTCCAATTTGCCTAAGATGCCTCCTCCGGAATAAATGAAATCATCCATTACCTCCAGGGCGTCAACCTGAGTATTTGATTGCGGGTCAGGATCAGTAATGGTCCAGGTACCGGTTGTGGGATCATAGATCTGCACAGTATTGGAGAAGCCGCCTCCTGCGTATAGTTTGCCGTTCCTCGCGATAAGTTCATAGAAGCCATAAGTCATCTCAGGTGTTGCAATGGGTTGCCAGATGTTGCCTGCAGGATCATAACACGCAATGATATTAGCCGGATTGGGGGCTGCCATAGCAATGTAAATCTTGCCGTTGAGTTCCGCCACTTTTGACACCCAATAGTCAGCATCATCCAATACTTGCTCCCATTGAGCGTTTGAAGATATCGCCCAAAAAGAAAAGATGCCAATAGTTAGATATAATCTCATGTTGGTTCAGTAATAATTGAAGTATTAGAATTCATTTACGAACCATCAAATATATGTTGACCAGGTCTTTTCATGGCAAGTAGGTTCAAGGAATCGACCAAATGAATCCTCAACTCATTTTCTACCTTCCCCATCGCGCGGACATGCCTCACCGAAGAGGCCGGATTTGATGGCGCGGGCTTCAAATGCATAAACTTTGTAGACCCCACTTTGCTTGTCTTAGCCTCCCGCCGTGCGGGACAAGCTGTGCCTACCCACGTCGTTGACATCTGCCAACAAACCTTACTCCAAAGACACACAAGCTATTTGTTATTCCAAAACAGAATAATAAATCCCGACGTGGATTTAAACTCCCACAACGACTTCACGAAAATTCACTGCCACATCACGCCATTTTTATTCTTTAAACGAATATCAATTTGCCTGCGCTCATGCATATCGTCTTTTAATTCACCCTATGAGTGAGAAATACAAAATCCGTGATCATGGATGGCCATACTTTGTCACGTTTACGGTTGAAAGATGGATTGATGTATACACACGAGACATGTATAGGAACATTTTTGTCGATAGCCTCAACTATTGCATCACCACCAAGGGTCTTGTCGTTCATGCATGGGTGTTGATGACGAATCACGCTCACTTACTGGTCAATACCAATGATCAGCCAATTGAAAATATCGTTCGTGATTTTAAGAGACACACTTCTAAGTTAACATTCAACACCATTGAAAGTAATATTCAGGAGAGTCGGGAATGGATTACATGGCTTTTTAAAAAATCAGGCGAACGAAATGTTATGAATAAGGATATGCAGTTCTGGCAAAACGGATATCATCCGATTCATTGTTGGAACAAGGAATTGATTGAGCAGAAAATTCATTACATCCACCAGAACCCGGTGCGGGCGGGTTTTGTCGAGCACGACTATGAGTGGAAATACGGTAGCGCCAGACATTATGCAACGGGGGTGGGGTTGGTGAAGATTGAACAGTTAAATCAATGGTGAGTTTTTTAATTGTTGGCAAATGCCAACGACATGAGTAGGCACAGCTTGTCCCGCACGGCGGGAGGCTAGTCATAGAGAAGTTGAATAATCCAAAGCTAATTTTATAAAGCCCGCGCCATCAAAGCCAACAACATGCATAGGCGCAGTTTACCACATTGCACAGGCATGCCTCAATGCAGAGGCAGGATTTGATGGCGCGGGCTTTATACGCATCAACTTTGCAGCCCCACTTTGCTTGGCATAGCCCGTGCCTACACATGTCGTTGGCAACTGCCAACAAATCTTTCCTTCTTCAGAGAAGCACGTCCGCGAGACGAGCAGAGATTTTCGTTACTTTCGAAGTGTCTATTTACTATCAAAAACCTTTACTGTATGAGAAACACGCTACTCATTCTCGGATTATTGGCATCGTTACAAATGTCTGCTATCCATGTCGGTATTATAGAAAGTCAAACCAGTGCATTCTGGGCTGTGCAGGATACTATCTGGAGAGACAATGCTCTGGCATTGGGTTATAGTGCGGAAATTTTGCCTCAAAGTGCAATGGATAATCTTGCTGGCCTGAGCAATGTGGACATACTGGTTGTCTCGTCAGGAATATTAAACCTGGTATCATCGGAACATCTCAACACTATAATAGCATTCGTTCAAAGTGGGAGATCTGCTTATATTCAATCGGAGTATCAAGTGACTTTTCAGGGGAATATCACCTTTCAGGCGGTGATGGATGCAATCAATGCAGATTTTGCCTGGACCACACCTGCTTCCGGACAATTGGTACCTATGAATATCAGTGGTGAGTTGTCCACGACACCTAATGATGTAACCACATTGGAGTACTTCAATTATGGTTATGCCGGTGAAGGAGAAGACGTAGTTCCATTTCTGGAATTTCAGGAAAATAGTTTCGGATTCTGCTATATGGATGCAAACGAAGTTTATGGAACAGTCATTACCATCAGTGATGAGGATTGGGCTTGGAACAATAGTTCGCCATTGCTTATGCAAAATATTTTGTACAAACTCAATCCGACAACTACATCAGTGAAATTCAAAGCGCCACTGAGCTACTTACCTGTTTATCCAAATCCAACAGCATTTAAATCCACGATCCAACCTGGTTTCATGATGCAAGATGCTACGATCATCATTTTTTCTTCAATCGGTGAAGAAGTCAAAAGATTGGAACATGTCAGTGGTAAGAACTGCGAATTGAATAAAGGTAATCTGAGCTCCGGCACTTATGTCATCCGGCTCATTGATATAGATGGTGCCGAGGTTGTATCAAGGTGGCGGATTGATTAATCCACATTATGCAGCTATTCTTTATCGGAGATGTCCGATTTGATTAATCGGGCTTTATGCTCATAAACTTTTGTAGACCCTAGTTACTGCGTGTAGCTTCCGATCGACGGGAGTAGGCTGTGCCACTCCATTTCTTTGGCATCAGCCAAGAACATCAACTGCGGACATCCGTGAGTGCATCAATATCAGAGGCCTCCATGGATTTCACCAAAGTTTTTCCATTTTTAAAATCTCGCATGGAAATCCCGCAATAAGAAGTACAGTAAAAGTTCAAACTCAAAAAAGAATATCTTGTAACAATTCATCCGTAACAAAATTATATTGTTACATAAGTATTGTTACAACAAAAATATTTTCTATTTTTGATTCTGATGAGCTTTTTAAAAACCACCCGCCTCGCGCTTGGTCTTTCACAGCATGGCCTTGCGGAGATACTTGGTATCAGTCGCTCTCATCTGGCATTGGCAGAGTTGGGTGATCGCGAAATTCCTGATGAAGCGTTGCTTCGTTTGGCGAAGTTGAAAAATGTAGGAACCAAAATCGATAACTCTTCTGCCGATAATCCATTCATCACGGTGCGTCAAGAAGAATATTTGCAGGAACTGGAAAAGAAAATTGAACTGGAAAACAAGTCGCTTCTTCTGGCAGAAGAGAAATTAAACTATTTATCAAAAAAACACTCCGGTGCATGTGTTTCTCTGGTGCTAATCGAAGAAGAGAAAAAAATGTTCGGTTCCCTCTCTTCGTATGGAAGTCAGTTGGAAGAAAAATACGAAGCGCAAAAGCAGTTATGGATGGCCACCCATCCTGTGGTTGGTGACGAAGTAAAACTAAGTATCCGGATCATTCAATCGAAATTGGAAATCTATAGGGCAGAGGTGGAGCGGATAAGAACAGCATTAAAAAATGATCATCCCAGCCAATAATAATCTCTATGATAAATAAAAAAAAATTCAAAGAACCCGATTTCGTCAAGTTTATGGATTTGCTGGAACGAGATCTGGAATCATTTAGAAAGCGTCAAAGGCGGTTATGGAAAATGTTGGCAAACAAGCTAAAGGCCGAAATCAAATTTGGGCAGGAACAGCATGAACTGAACGAGCTGATCTCAAATTTTGAAAAGCAGATATCACTGTCGGAGGAAGGGGATCTCAAAAAAGCTTTGATGGAGAGAAAAGAAAATATCATCCTGCGTCGTGATACATTGAAAAAACGGCTTCCTGCTTATTATGATATTCCGGATGAAAAAATGCATGAAGAAGTGATGGTCCTTGATAAGAGAATTGCGAATACACTAAAATTAATGGACGATACTCGTAAGAACTTGGCCCAAGCAAGTAAGAATTGGGAAGCAGAAAGGTTAGCCAAAGCCGCCAAGTCTAATCCAGCTGCTAAGAGTTAATTCGTCACGCATGCCTTAACGAGTGGGCTTGCCGTCATGCAGAGGCAACTTAATGCTCAGTTTACTCCTTGTAAAATTTCATGCTCCACATTGTTGAGATTTTTCCTTGTTGAATTTCACCCGGGACCAACAACAGTGAATCATAGGCTAAAAAAAAAACCGGCTCTTACGAACCGGCTTTTAGTATTTAATCTTTAGATCTATGTAATCTCACTTCTGTTCCCAACTTCGCCAGCGGAAAATTTTCTGCCGCTACGGTCATTCGACATTCAGACATATCACATTTACCGCATAATATTTACATATCCGGAAAACTCTTTCTTCACGCCTGTCGATTCCGAAACGGCAACTGCGATCCAGTTGTAGGTTCCATTCGGCGCGAAGTATTCGCCATCTTTTACATCACCAACCCATGGAATTTCATAGTCGTTTGTTTCAAACACTTTGTCACCCCAACGATTGAATACGATAAAGCTGAAACGTGTCGGATCAATGTCTGCACCTTTTACAAAAAGTACGTCATTGACACCATCGGCATTTGGCGTAAATGAATTTGGAATGAAAACAGAGAAGATGTCGTCGATATCGATGATACCAGAAACATAATCGACACAATTGTGAATGTCGGTTACTTTCAACTGAATAGGATATTCACCACCCTGATCTGTCGGGAATTCATAAATTGGATTTTGCAGAGTAGAAACACCCATAGGAGAACCACTCACATCTTTGAAGCTCCAAAACCACTCGGCAATATCACCTGTTGTTGCATCGGTGAAATGAATCTCCGTGTCTTTAATATCTGTTGGTTGCGGAGACGCAGTGTATCCTGCAATCGGTGATGCATAAGCTTTCAGATAGTCTGTTTTTGTCTCGCTGTAAGCGCAACCAAGTTCATTGGTCACGGTGAGAGTTACAGAATAACTGCCAGGTTGTTCGAAATCGTGAGCCTGGTCTTCGGTGTTCTGGTAAAACGCACCATCACTGAATTCCCATTTGGATTGAGTATACAAGGAAGGATCAACTTGATTAGTCAATTCAAAAGTATGTGGCCAACAAATGTCAGTTGTGTCTACGGTGAATACAACTATTGGTGCCGGTTTTACTATAACATCAAAACAGTCAGATGCAACGTAGCCGCAGGCATCAGTCACAGCAATACAAGCAGTTCCTGTAGAATCAGGTGTGAATACATCGTCTTGTATAGAACTTACCACATCATTGTCGTATGTCCAGGAATATGTAAATGGAGCTTGACCAAAAGCTTGAGTATTCAGTGTAAGGTTTACACTACCAAATTCGCATACGGTTGAATCGTCAGCTGCGGTGATGACCGTAGGTAAAGCCATTTGAATGCTGAGAACAGCACTAGCTTCGCAGTTGGCGTATGCAACGCGGTACTCGTAGAATCCCGGCAGATCGGTAGAAGGATCGAAAGTGCCACTTGCAAGCTGAACACCGGCATCATCATACCAAAAACCGGTGGATACTGGTGTTCCGTTCATTTGATCGAGCATATCAAAAGGTGCATCTGTACTGCAGATGGTGATTGCTGTATCTTCTCCGGGATCGCCCAATGGATCAACACTTACCACCACTTCGTCAGAGCTCACACAAAGTGGATGACCAGCAGGATATCCAAACAATGTATAAGTAGTTGTTTGAGAAACATCGAGAACGGTAGGCATGGGAATATTGTTGAAATCAAGACCTGTACCGGGATCCCATTCCCAGACATAGCCTGCGGCAACAGCCGATCCGGCAGAAACGACAAAATTCCATTCGATCGTTGTGCCATCGACACAATTACCTACTCCGTCCCAATCGGGCATGTAGATAGTCAGGCATCCTGAAGGACTGGTCGAAGTCCACGATAAACCGGAAAGATCACCTGTATAACCACCAATATAAGGAGATGGCCAGGTATCTGGACCGTCGTAAACGCTTAAGTAGTCGTTGAATTCAACGGTACTTCCACTGAGGAAAGTAATTGAAACGAGTCCTTCGCCTGGTATGTCAGGGCAATAAGTTTGCTGATACACACCCGGCCCATAACAATAATCAAAAACACCACATGCCGCGCAGCCAACAGCAGGTTCACCCAACAGCCCACCTTCTAATTGAACTACGCCGCAACTGAACAACTGATCAGCACCAGCAGTCACAAGCGGAGCTTGTTCGATGGTCACCTGGATTGTGGTGTCGAATTGACATCCAAAGCTATTAAGAACGACATACGTATAGTCATACACACCAACTACATCTGGAGTAATGCTGATCTCGTCAGCATCGTCTGAGATATTTGTAACCCATTGTGCACCATTGCCAGCACCGGGACCAGAAACTACCCAATAAGAAGAATCAGGGCCGGCACCAATGTGCGGAGTAAATGTGGTAACGCCCGGATATAATGAAGGATCAAATTCGATACCCCAGGCGAAGATGTAGCCGTTGTCGATACCAATATTGTCTGTAACTGAAAAGGACCATTCTCCATTTAAAGGGCAACCTACAAGATCACACAAATCGCCTGCAGGTTCGTATGTCCCGCTTGGAAGTATAGTAACGCCCGTGGAATTTTCTCCCCAGGTTCCATTAGTAGCTTCAGAAGTCCAGAAATAGTCATAACCGACACCGGGTGTTGTATTTTCATCATCGATTGCTTCACCAATATAAGTTCCACCTCCACCATTTGTTCCCCACTCGACTAGGTCTACTGAAGTTCCATTCGGACAAGTAATAAAAAGCCCCAAATCTCCCATGTAACTATGCTCCATGTTGACAAAGATGTTTGTCAGAAAAGCACAATCTTCCAAAACGGCATCTGCTTCGAAAAAGTCGAAAACAAGAGATGAGGCATAAGAAAATCCAGCTCCGTCTGCGAGATAGGTGACACCAGCAACGACCTGTGGAGGCAAAGCAGTCCATGTGGTTCCGGAAGCACCGCCTCCGATCTCCTGACCATCAGGAAGCGCGCTATCGTCTCCTACCACCACTACTCCGATCACTGTTTCTCCAAGACAAGTTTCGAGATCTGTCATTCCACTGAAAGTAGGAAATGTGCTGACAAGGACTTGAAGCGGAATGATGTTCAAACTTTGACATCCAGTAAGATCATCGCCCAGGTTATCGTCTTCAACTGTCAAGGTCACAATGTATTCGCCTGGCTCAGTAAATGAATGTTGCACATCGTTGGCATTTGGATTATCTATGATGGTTCCGTCATCAAAATTCCAGATGTAGTGAGCGATAGAAAATGTAGGCTCTGCAAATGATCCAACATCACCGAATGTTACAGGTGTATTCATACAAACATTCACTGTCTGAATTGCAGGGTTATCTGGTTCAGGACTCAAGATGAGTGAAGCACTGGTGGGATTCGCACAAGGCGTGGTACAAATAATTTGAGCTTCAAAACCCGGAAAAGTTGTATTTGCTAAACTATTGTCACTAAATACAAGAGTGAGGCATCCTGAGGTGTTGTTGACGGTTCCGGTAATTGGCAAACCTTGAATGGAAGTTCCGCTATAGTCACCAAGTGAGGGAGCAGCGGTACTGTTTCCATCATATACACTGAGATTGTCACTGTTGCCTGGATTCGCGCTGGTTTGCAAGGCGAATGCGCTAAATGTGAGCTGCACTACATCGCCTGGTGTATCAGGACAAAGTGTAATCGTGTAGTTATTGTCTGAATATGCAGCTCCGCCATTATCATCACTGAAAGTGAAGCCATCTGAAACAGTGAATGTGCCATTTTCCATGCAAATCCACCCTGGCGTTCCACATTGAGCAGTTCCAATTTGAACAATTGACCAAAAGGCCAGAAGAAGTACAATTCGTTTCATGAATTTTAAATAATAGGTTGTTGAACCATATGAATGACGCAACAAAACTAAAGAAGTTGCATCTGTTCGCGTGAATTAACAACAGAAATTAGTAAGCTTTTTCAACGTCTGAATGTTAGGCGAATGGCATTTTTTTGCATTCCCGCTACGACTACAACTTCTTTGCACTCCAGAACAAATAAGTGGGGATGAATTTCCGACATATCTAACAAGGACAATTCCGACTAAATTGTGAGCCTAACGATCTACCTGACAATGGTGAGATGCCCTTCGAAAAGGTGATTCACGTCATTCTGCGTATCGCGGATTGTGATGCGATAGAAATAAACTCCATCGGGAACAAAGACGGTTCCTCCAATGTAATTGCCCGTCCACACATCCTCAGGGTCAGATGATTCAAAGAGTTTTTCGCCCCAGCGATTGAAAATTTCGCAGATGTATGCATCTTTTTGAAAACCGGATCCTTTGAGCTGCCAAACATCGTTGATACCATCACCATCAGGTGTGAATGCATTTGGCACAAAAAGGTCAATTTCCTCGTCAACAAGCACTTGAAGATAGGTGCTGTCGCGACATCCGTATTGATTGTAAGCGAGCATTGAAACAAGGTAGCTGCCGGTGGTTGCGGCAGGAAATGTCCAGGAAGTATCTATGGCAGAAGACGTTCCGAATTGATCAAATGTCCAGATGTAGCTTTCGCCGTTTAAGGTGTTATTGTTGAATTGAAATTCAGTGTTTGGAAGAAGTGCTGTTTCGGAATCGGCCGAAAATTGCGCAATAGGGGTGGGCCAGACTCTGACCGGCATCTCAAGAGTGTCTTTGAAAACACATCCATTTTCATCCGTGATTTCCAATGTCGGATAGTAAGATCCACCGTCCGAATACTCATGGTTTGCTGATGCTAATGTGCTAGCTGTTTCACCATCACCAAAGTCCCAGACCATCGATTGAACATTCTGAAACTCGATGTAGTCCGAAGTCATCAACACATAATGTGGATCACATCCCAGTTGATTGTCTACCTGGAAACTGGCAGCCAAGGCTGGAAATGAACTGATGGCTGTACAAGCGGTATCTCTGGCTCCACAACCATCTTCGACCACTGCGCAATAATTTTTGAGCGCACCTGCTGGCACATCAAAGGTCTCCTGTAAATATTCTTCCCCCGTTTCGGCAATCCATTTTGTTTCAAAAGGCATAGTGCCACCGGATATCATTGGAGCAAGCACATGCGCTGAATCACCGAAACATTCCTGATAAAATTCTTCTACTTCAATATTGAGATCGGAAGACACAAATACGGTTACATCATCCGTGCTAAAACAATTGGGTTGACCAAGAGGATAGCCGGTCAAAGTAAAAGTTTCAGTTTGTTGAAGTCCATTTGCGGTAGTCGAAATTTCATTCGGTGTTGTAAGGTATTGAGCCGGCGTCCATTGCCATACAAATTCAGGTGAAAGTTGATTGCAACTCACTTCGTATGTCCAGGGCGCACAATATCCAGAACCTGAAGAATTAGAACCATCGGATTCGAAATGAAAGGTGAGACAACCCGAACTGTTGTTCGCAGTCCAGTTCATTCCGGAAGCGTTTCCATCGCTCCAGTCTACGAGCAAAGGAGCCGAAGTATTGGAACCATCATATACTTGAAAAGATTCCCAGAAAGCTTCCATTTCTCCGGAAATGAAAGTCAGTGTCATAGCTGTGTTTGATTCAGCACCGGCATCCGGGCAAAAAGTCCAGGTGAAGTTTTCATCATTCTGATAGGTATAATCGAAAATTCCACTATCGTCGGAACAAGAAGCGGCGGGTATTTCGTTGAAGCCGCCTTCCAAAAGAATGACTGGATTGGAACAATCAAAGGTGAAGTCTGCACCTGCATTTACAGTTGGGGCAACATCGACAGTAATTGAAATGGTCGTGTCGTAAGTGCAGCCGAAATCATTGATGGCAGTATAGGTGTAGTTGTAAGTTCCGGGATTGGTCAACGTAACGTTGATATAATCGCATCCACTGGAAGATTCTGTAATTCCGGAACCACTCCAGTATGTCGAGTCGCAGCCCGGTCCGAAACTCGGAATGAAATTCAGGACTTCGCCGTACAGGTTTGGATTGAAGGTCATTCCATAGTTGAACAGAAATCCGTCATCGCCGCCCCACATATCACAAAACTCAAACTGCCAGGTGCCATTCAATGGACAACCAAGTAAATTAGTGAATGGTTGTAGACTTTCATAAGTGCCTGCCGGAAGTGCCGTGGCATTGGCATTTTCTCCCCACGTGCCGTTGGTGGCTTGTGGAGTCCAGAAGTAGTCGTATCCAACACCGGGTGTTCCGGTCACATCAGCAACGGGTTCGCCCAGATCGGTGCCATTACCTGTTTGTTGATGCAAAATCATGGATTGCCCATTTGGACAAATGATACTGATTACCATATCCTGCATGAAAGAATGCTCGAAGTTGATGTAGGCATTCATAATATCAGACACGTCGTCAATGACTTCACCCGATGGAAAACCGTTGTAAGTGAAATAGACATCATAACATTGAGTCTGATCGTCTTCTACTTGATAGCCATCTTCATTGAAGTTATCTGGAAGGCCCACCCAGGGTGTGCTGATCCAATTGTTGAGACTATCTGAAGCGAAAATAGAATCTTGTGCGAGATTGGTAACTCCCAAAAATGCCTCGCCACCGCTACACAAATCGGATATGTCTGTTATCAAATTAAAGTTTGGTGGGGTGCTCACGAAAACAATGTAGTCGTTGAGGTTGGTGTTGAAACAACCATTATTGTCCGTTACAGATAGTTGAACTTTGTAACCCCCCGGTTCTGTGAATGAGTGCGATACAGATGGCCAGGAGGAAGAATTGGATGAGCCGTCATCAAAATTCCACGAATAAGAACCAAGTGTTGCACCATTAAAAAATTGGGTTGAGCTGCCATCGAAATTGATGGTTTCACCGGGGCACACAAATAGTGGCATCGGTTCCTGATCTGAAGTAATGATACTGATCGGACGAACGCAAGGCAAACCACATGATATCTCAGCGCCGAAATTTCCGACAACGGCTCCGTCAGACACAAAATGAACAGTAAGACACCCTGAAACATTTGTTGAAGTAATATCCTGACTTTGCAAGTCATTGCTGAAATAAGTTCCGATCAGTGAAGCTGCTACGGAGTTTCCATCATAAATTTCAATGTAATCGCCATTGCCCAAATCACAAACAGACCAGTAGAGGTTGAGAATGGTTTCCGGATTGACGGCACAAATGGTGGAAGTAAAATCTTCATTGTCGTTGTAATCGCCGGCACTGAATCCTGAGTCAACAAGAAATCCGCTGCACGAAGAAATATCGCCACCGGCAATTGAATTTTCCTGCGCGTATGTGTAAAGTGTGGAACAACTTAAAAATGTAAGACAAAGAGCCATCATCCAAAGATTTGGCAATCGAATGCCCGATAGATGAGCAAGACTTGTCTTCATTGATTTCATAAGGGTGGTGCGCAAGCGCCTGCGTTTGTACGACGATGAAAAAAAAAGTTGCAAATGAAACCGACATTCCCGGCACACAACATTTTTTTTTAGAACATTGGAGGGATAATACGAACAGGATTGGATTTTTAGAAGTGAGAGTGAGAGTGTGAGTGTGAGTGTGAGTGTGAGTGTGAGTTTTGAGAAAGTAGCTCGTCTTCTCAGATCTCACTCTCACTCTCACTCTCACTCTCACACTCACACTAAATAATTTCACCTGACCACCGTCAGACTACCTCTGAAAACTCGGTACTCTGCATTCTCTTTGTCTTTTACTTTTACCTGCCAGATGTACACGTCATCTTGAACAAAGTATCCACCGTCGTGAACATTTCCTGTCCACGGTTTGCCGTATTCCGTGGTCACAAAAATCATATCACCCCAACGATCAAAAATTTCCAGAGTATATGTACTCTCTTCAAATCCGCGCATTACCGGTAAAAAGACGTCGTTGATGCCATCACCATCGGGAGTCAATGCATTGGGCGCAAAGAAAATATACTCATTGTCGAGATGAAGGATGTTGCAAGTGCTGTCAATGCATCCGTGTTCACTCGTTACTTTCAGACAGATATCAAAATTGATCGGTTCCCCATTTGGAAATTCAAAAATGGGTTGTTCTTCTGTGCTTGTTCCAAGTCCTGAAAAATCCCATTCATACAAAACGGCGTTGATCGATTCACTGAAAAAAGTTGCGATAGGATCGATGGTTGTCAGTTCTTCCGGATCACTGTAAAAAGAAGCAGTAGGAATTTCATATACCTCAAGTACCTGATTGTACTGTTCAGACGATGTGCAACCGAAATCAGAATAGGCCGTCAGGTTTACATCATAGATTCCCGTTTCGTAGAGATCAGTTTCTAATGTGTCTTCATTAAAAAATTGTACTCCCGGAATTTCCCAGATAACATGATCAATGTTGCTACTCTGATCATGCAGAAAATATTTAATATGTAATGGTGAACAACTGGCCATGTATTCTGGTGTAAAGACAATGGTGGGTTTGGGATGTACAATAATATCAGCCTCATCTGTGGACGTGCAACCATTAGCATTGGTCACCAAAAGTGAAACGGTTACATCTTGAAGAGTCGAAAGGTTGGTGTTTTGAGCAGTGTAGTCATCAAATAAAAAGGAAGGACTCCAGAGATAATCGCCCGGTGTATTTATTCCCAGGCTGATACTTTCTCCTGCGCAGATTTCATACAAATCGCCGATGGAGAAGGAGGGAAGCGCATACACCGTTACCTGCACATCATCTTCGGACGTGCAAACACCATCGCTGATTTCCACATGATAGTTGGTGGTGATATCCGCACCGACATCATCAGGAATGTTTACGAATGGAAAAGCAGAGTTGATGTTGGATAAATTCGTTGCAGGTGACCACAGATATGTTGTGTTCTGAGAAGGTGCTTCTCCGATTTGTTGATCAGGACTGCCAGCACATAATTCAATATTTTCTCCTGCATCATAATTGATTCCATTTTGGATGGTCACAAAAAGTTCAGCGGCATCTGCTGGACAAGGTCCGTTGGCAGGAACGAAATAAACATAAGAACCAGTCTCGCTGCCAGCAGGATCGACAAGTGGTGAAGTGTAGGGCAGACCATTAAAAGTCCATGTCCCATTGCCGCCTGCGGTTTGTGGCATCAGATCAACTAATAGTTCTGGCACATGATCAAAACAAAATACCACATTGTTGTTTGGTCCGGCATCAGTGGTATTGAAAACTTCAACGATTGCAGTAAGTTCATTTCCGCCGCAGGTGGTATTCAGTGTTGAAATAAAATGATAGGTATTAGAGCCGGTAAAATCGAGTATAATATTCGGCGGAATAATATCATTGTTGCTGTTGAACCAGTTGCCATTAGCAGCCGTTGCCAAAGGATCAAGGCTCGCCAGATTGAAATTTGTAAGTGAGTTGCAAAGTGTCGCTGTAACAGAATCTTCCTGAAAAAGTGGTTGAGTAACCGCAATTGTTATATCGCCTTCACCATCTGGACAGCTATTCGCAGAAGGAAGAACGGCCACAATATTGGCTCCATTGCTTCCTGATGGATCGAAGATACTAGCTGCAACTGTTCCATTCAGATTTTCAAATTCTATCGTTGGTAATTGTGGATACAAAGTATGGAGATCGATGGATGTGTCTTCTGAGCACATGCTTAAACTGACATCCAGCGGTGTCAATGAAAGCGGTTCCAGTGTGATGGTAAAAATCGCATTATCATCCGGACAAACATTTCCATTTACCTCATAATTGAATTGAAAACTACTCCCTGAAGCAGGTGGTGTAAAATTCGCACTGACTACCTGATTGTTGTTGTCTGTCCAGATACCTCCGATATCAGCACCGGCACTCAAAAGGCCATTCAGATTAATTGTTGCCGTGTTTTCGCAAACGGAAACAACGTTGTTGTTCCCGGCATTCGGCAATGTTTCAACTTGAATAGTCAACCCAACATTTTGCGGAATACAAACTACATTGGGATAATTATAATAATAGATACCTGGATTTTCTGTAATGGGATTAAACGAACCGTCAACAGTTGCTCCTGATGAATTTGTCCAGCTTCCACCCGCGAGAGGATTACCATTTAATGCATTCAGCATATTGACAGAGTTACCGTTTTCGCAAATGGTAATCGTCGCTGGTTCGCCTGATGGATTGTCAGATATAAATGTAATATTCAGAAATGCGTCATCGTCAATACATGGTACTACTCCATTTTGATGGTAACGATAGGTGCCTTCGACATAAGTAGCAGGATTAAAATTGCCACTGACAGGAGTATTGTCAGGTGCGTACCAAAGTCCACCTCCATTCGGATTTCCTCCAAGGTAATTGATCATATTGAAGGTAGCTGCGTTCTGACAGACAGTGATAGCAGCATTTTCGCCCGCATCGGGTAATTGATTTTCGTCTACTGTCAGAACTGAAAATACAGGATCGCAACCAGGCACTGTATCTATCATATACAAAAAGGCCTGTGTATTCATAGTTGCAGGATCGAATATGGATGAAACAGGCGCACCGGTATCGAAATTGAACCACTCTCCGTTCGGTTCAGCATTGCCGTTGAGATATTGAAGCATTTCGAATGCCGCATAATCATCACAGATAAGATAGGTTGTTGTTAAACCCGGAAAGGCATTTTGAATGGCATCCACAAATACTCCGGTTATCACGTTGCAAGCACCAGAAGGAATAGAATATTGATACCATCCATCCACAAAATTTGCAGCAGGAACAGGCATGGTGATCGACTGTCCAAGAGGATCCGTCCA
>JANOVT010000367.1:0-3236 GCA_031417525.1 Flavobacteriales bacterium
CCTCTCACCTCTCACTTCTCGCCTCTATCCTAGAACTGCAGTCGCAGCTGCACATGCACATCCGATTTCGTATTGCCCTGAATTGCCGTATTCCCGCTGGAAATGGCATTCCTGTCAGTATAAATCCATGTTGCATATCTCACCCAGAGATCCAGGCCGCGAACAATATCACATTTCACCATTGCATAAACACGTGAGCCTTTATAGGCGTAGGGCAAAATACTGAAGGCATACAAAACGTCGGTCTCGTAAGCGTAGAGTTTGCTGTTCCAGCCACCGGTATCAAATATGGCGTATCGACCAGTAAAGGTGACTTTTGAACCCATTTTTTTGAAAATGATATCCTGATACATCAGGAATCCATTTTCTGACGCTCCCTCTTTGCGAAATTGATTCCACTCTGCCCGGGTTTTCATCTGCAAATTAGGGTGTACCTGATAGACTCCGTGAATCCGCCAGTTGTCTTGAATTGTATTCACCGGATAAACAATTGTTAAATCCTCATCCGCGGAATTTTGCTCCCGAACACGGTGTTTGTAACGTAGATAAAACTCGTGTTTTCTATCCGGTTTAAAGTTGATTTGTGCGAGGTAATCACTGAACTCTCCAGGAGAATCTGCCCGGTATTGTAGCCACGGAAATTTAACCAGGTCTGAATAGGCTGTCAGTGTGAATTTGGAAGACAAATTCGCCTGCACGCCAACAAAAAGTCCTCTTTCATTGTTGGCAGTGGTGTTGTTCTCTCCAAAAACATTTCCTCTCAGGTTTTGGTAGTCCGCTCCGTACCAGCGATGCACAGCACTCAACGATAGGCTGGGATGCACGGCTACCACCATTCCATTCACGGCGGCTATTCCGCCATTTTCACTGCGTGAAAACTCACCGAAAAAATTAGCGTTTCGGACAACGCCCTGGTAATCTACTCCAGTGGTGAGATTGTGCTGTCCGCTGAATCTGTACTTTTTATATAAATCATTGTCTTGAATGAGCGGAACGCTGAATTCAGTCCTCACCGCAGTGGCTCCTACACTGAAAGAACCTAATTTGATTTTGGCATTGCCACCATATATTTTTTCCTCTAAAAGATTTCTCAGTGCGATTTCGGTCGCGGTGCGATGAAGACCACCCAACGGCAAAGAGGTGGCGATATAGTCATCATCAGCCAGCAAGGTGTCGACTACAAGAGCCACGTTGGCATCAATTTTTTTCTGTGAATAAAATGCAGTGAATTCGAATTTTCCGAAACCGACAGTAGCACCCGCACCTCGAAGAAAATTCGCTTCCTGCACGGAAGAGTATGGTCTCAAACCGATGGCGTTGCGTTTCACATTAAGCACGAATGCTGATTTCCCAAATGCCAAACCATTCCAATACGTGAGTCCTTGGCCAAACAAGGCTTGAAAGTCTCCTACCACAAGTTTTTTCAGCCAACTTTGACCGGAATACATGGCGTGGAAACTCTTAAAATCGGGACCGGTTTCTAATGTTTCTCCCGGATCTTTTTCCATGGTGAAACCTGCACGGAAACTTTTGCGATACTGTATCCGATAGCGCGTGTACATATAATCAGGTGAACCAATAAAATCGGGAACACCTGTCTCCGCATCTGGAATAAAACCAGCCTGTTCTTCAATGTTGCGTTTGTAGCGCAGGAATAGATCGTGACTCGCTTCCTTCGCGAAATTTTTAAATGAAAAATCGCGAAGAGCGATGGTAGGTCGGACCGTTACGAAAAAGGACATACTGCGAATGGTCGGCAGATCAAATCCTTCCACAGCCTGCAATTCGTATATGCTTTTTAAAGAACCATATTTTTCCAGATGAACCTGAAGATTCGTAATCTGCAATTCGTCCATTAAATAGAGTTCGCGCAATTCCTCTGTGGTCGCACTATTCAAATTGAGTGGATGCTCGAAATAGTAAGAAAGATCTTCAAACAGGTTGGTATAGTCAAGCTCCTGTCCTTCATCCAGTGTTCCGGCAATTTCTTCAATTCGTTGTTCTATAATTGAGTTTTTCTGCTCTTCATTCTGACTGAAAATCATGAGCGTCATACAGAGCATGAAAAAGCAGGTCACCAATACTTGACGAATAGCAGATTTCCATATGTGAAGTGTAGGAATCACTTTTTACCCACAGAATAAGTGAGTGATAATTGAGGTGTAAAACCCAGGACGAGATGATATCCGGTTGCCACATCCAATTGAAAGGTTTTGAGCTTCCATCCAAATCCAAAGGAATATTGTGAAGGCGAAGAACCAAATCCTGCGCGAAGGGCGATCTGTTCAGCGAGTTGATATTCAAGGCCCGCACGAATGCTCGCTTTGGCATCTGATGCTTTGCGAACTTCTCCGGTCATCACAACTTTGTTAGAGAAATGGTATCCTGCACCTAATCGAAGCATCGATGGAATGCGTTCGTCATTGAAGTCGCTGAGTTTTGCCCGATTTGGATTATAGAGATGAGCGGCCAGAGAAATTTTCTCGCTCATTTTATACAAAAATCCACCCTCAAAACTGATGCTCGAGGCTGTCCCATAATTCTCTCCAATACGGGTGTTGTGGTAGTTGAATTGTAATCCGAAGGAGAATTTATCGGTGAACTTAAGAGCGTATGCAAGTGATGCTCTGGAAGTGGAGAAGCTACTGTATCCGAATGACTTGTAAGAAACTGCGAATGCACTGTTGCCAACAGGCATTGCCACTACTGCTCCTTTATCGCTGAGTTCATTTAGTCCAAATCTGTTTTCGTAAAAGACCCCGGCAGAAATGCCATTGAGGTAAACCAGACCAGCTTGATTATGCATAGCACTCCAGGCGTCATGCATCACCAGATATGATCCGCCCAACCCGGCCGATCTTGCGCCGGGAGAATTTTGACTTTGGCTGTTTTTTGCTGATAGCAGCATGAACAGCGCAACGGGCATCAGATGAAAACGATGAAGGATTCTGAAGAATTTCATTGAGTATTGATCAAAGCAGCGATAAAGTAAAGGGTGCAAAGTAGTGAATTCGTGGATTGCGATATTGGGATAAACATAAATTGATATGCCATTCAGTTATAAGTTTCTGTCAAACAAATGAGTTGATGAGTGGCCATCGAAGGTAAGTGGAGTCATTTTCAAATCGACAAATCTTCAAATTGTCAAATCGTTATCTCATTGTATATTTGCGCCCCTTTTTAGACGAAAAAAGGCAGCCTCCGGGCGTGGCGAAATTGGTAGACGCGCCAGACTT
>JANOVT010000368.1:0-14938 GCA_031417525.1 Flavobacteriales bacterium
TTCAGGAACTTTTTCCATCAGGTAAAGTTCCAGTTCGCGCAAAGTGACTTCATTGTTTTTATTGCGATCCGCCATTCCCGACAATCCATTGATCAATTCGAATGAGAACAGTCCGCGACCATCTCCCCATTGTTTGCTTTCCTGTGATAGCTGTCCAGGTTGACATGACAATATTTTGATTTCATCGGTCCATTGTTCCTGAAGGAGAGAGGCTGTGGCGGAAATACCTTCCATGCCACCCACCAGATTTCCGACACGACATGCATCACCGATAAAAATCAATTGTACTCCATGGGATGAAAGTGTATTGAAATAATCTTTGAGATCTGGAATGCCGACCGCACAACTCACGTATCCATGCGTTTCCGAATCGTAAGGAAGCAGATACGCTTTGCGACCAATCGTTTTGCGTTCCACATCTCCATGGCCGCTGAAGTAGACATACACCACATCACCCTTCTTCGCAATGTCCAGCAGGTACTCTACTTCCGCCCAGATGCTGCCTTTGAGCGCCGTTTCATTGATCAGCGCATGAATGTGGTCTTCCTTTACTCCAGTCGCGCGCAAGTATTGATGAAAAACCTGAGCGTCCTTGTCCGCATATTTTAGTTGTGACGGCAGATTTTTATATTTAGAAACACCGATGATCAGCGCATACGTTTGTCCGCTTGTCATCTGACTGCTGGCAGCTGCCGGCACGTCCCACCCTTTATCCGTCTGCGAGATCAGGTCCAGGCTGATCAGGCAAAAAAGAAATAAGATATGGATGGCGCGTTTCATCGTGGGCAGTCGGTTGCGAATTGCGAACATAATCTTTAATCATTAAAAGTCCATCATGCATCATCTGGCTTTTCAGGCTTCAATCCCTGATTTCATACAAGTCAGAATCTAAATCGTTCAGTGGTTGTCTTCTATGATTTCGCGGTAAGACGAATGAATCCGAAATTTACCTACTTTGATTTTCATTTGTGATAAGTAAATCGGAATAACAGCTTTGAGGTCTTAGGCTTGAAACCACCAGTGGCAAGCAAAGGTCTCAAAGAAATTTCACACAAAGAATTCACAAAGTGTTTAGCTTTTTCACATCTAAAATAATTCAGTAACCCACGCGGAACTTGAGAATTTTAAGCAAATTTCCAACGAAATCAACCTTAGATTTGACGGCTGCAAGGATGCATTTTTTCAACTTATGAACGTCCAAATCCCGGAATAAAATTTTTGTGTTCTTCGCGTGAAATTTCTTTGAGACCTTTGCTTGCCACTACATGGTGGTTTCAAGTCCATGGCGCTTAAAGCACTAATTCGGTAAAAAAAATCAGAATGCGAACCACTATTATTCTTATCGCCGCGATCATTCTCGTTTCATGCAACAACAACACAGAACAAAAAAATCCGTTGGTTGAAAAAGAAAAATCTGCACAAGAACTCTTAAGAACAAAACTCCTGTTATTGATTCAGGATAAAAGAGCAGAGATCGGAATCGCATTGATCGGCCCTGAAGGCGATACATTGTCGGTTCACGGCGATCAACATTTCCCGATGATGAGCGTCGCGAAATTTCCGCAGGCACTCACATTGATGCACCTGGTAGATGAAGGCAAAATGGGTCGGGATGAAAAATTACACATTTCAGAACACGACTTGCAGCAGCGCACATACAGCTCTCTTCAGAAAGATCATCCACAAAAAGAGTTTGATCTCACCATCGATGAAGCATTTGCCTATTCGATCGGACAAAGCGATAATATCACAAGCAATGTCATTTTCGATCGGGTTGGTGGGCCATCGGTGGTCGATGCATTTATGCACGAATCAGGCATAACCGATATAGGTGTCGGCACCGACTACTGGCACCTTTCCGAGGACATCAACAAAAACTGGAGCACAGCAAAAGCGATGGCTTTACTACTCGAGAAATTTTATACCAATCAGTTAGTCAAAGAAAGCAGTCGTGCTGTGATTTGGAAAGCATTGGTGGAAAGCACCGCAGGACCAAATCGCATCAAAGGTCTTCTACCTCCAGGCACCATTGTCGGCCATAAAACCGGCACTGGCAGCAGGAATGAAGCTGCCGGTATGACAGAGGCTTTCAATGATGTGGGAATTGTGGAACTGGGTAATGGAAAACATTTTTGCATTGCGGTGTTCATTAAAAACTCTTACGAAACCGAGGAGAAGAATGCGGAGGTGATAGCGGAAGTGAGTAAGGCGGTTTGGGAGTTTTATCAAGATGAAAAATAATTTCTTCGACATCAAAAAAAGATCGCGCAAATTTTAAGTAGATACAGAAATGATTCATTCAACTATTCATTCGTCTGTAAAAATCTGAGTAAAATTTGCGCGATCTGCGTTTAAATGAAATTCATTTATCCGGCACAATTCGATTCATTTTCAATGTTTATGCTCCATTTGTTTTTCTGCACTTCCAGATCCTTGTTCGACTTGAATAACGAAGTCCGCAGTATGCAATTCACCTTTGTACGAAAACTGTATCCAGCCTCTGTAGAAACCGGGCTATTCAAAATAAGAATGAAGATCAAGGACGCCTTCATGTACCTCCGGATGCACGTGCAGGTATGATTTATCATCCACACCAATCACCACCATATGGGCCTTGGCTCCCAAAAAATCATCCAACTCAGCCGTGGTAATAGACTTTCCTTTCAACATCAAAGGCGCATCAATGTGCGAGGTTTGTCCGGTCAGGAATTTTCCACCTGCTGGGACAAGTGTCACTACAAAATCGCCACTCTTTGAAACGAGGTTTTGTTTGCTCCAGGTTTTTGATGGCATCGTTTTTCCATCCACATGCACGTTAAATTTTTCCAGTTGATGATCCGCGCCCGTTGGCATGTAGTCGGCAAATAATGTGTAGTCGCCTCCGCCAGGAAATTGTGTGGTTGCATGTCCAAGACCGACAGCATTTACTCCGGACGCATCACTCACCTCTATTTTATATTCTCCATTGGCCTGAAATTCCGGATGAATGTGATCGAAATAACTCAAGTCATTGCTAACCGAAATGAGGTGAATTTTTTTGTCGTGTACTACATCCAATGGCACCTTTTCGGCATCTTTTCCTTTCACATGTGGAGTAAAAAAGAAACTGCCTTTCTGCTGCGCACTCATGGCTTGTGGTTCAGATCGCATGGTCATCACATATTCAACAGAAGTTTTTTCTGTATTCACCGGTACCATGTCCATTCCGCACTTCCCGCACTTGTCACCCATACCACCCGTCATTTCAGGATGCATCGGACATGCATACATGGCGGAATCATGCATATGGCCTTCGTGGCCATCGGATGTGGAGTGTTCAGGTTGTTTGGTAGATGCATCACCACAAGAAGTGAAGAGAGCGAGTGCACCCGCAATGGATAAAACGTTTAATTTGTTCATTGTTCTTTTTATTTTAATTAAGTTGATTAGAATTTTATTTGATGTCAATTATTACGATAGCAAAAACAGGTTGAGGACACTCATCAATACCATGATGCCATCTTCCACCAATGTAATGGTGCTCATCGGCAGATTGAACACTGTCCCCAGGCAAGCGCATTGGATGGTTCGTTTCGCCATTAAACTTTTTATAACTCCAACGGAGGAAAAACCCATAACAATGATAGTGGCATAATTTGTTGTCAAGGGATTCCAGCCTGTCAGAAAAGCAATACCCAAAGACAACTCGATGAATGGATATAGGTAGCCATATGCCTTCCATCGCATGGCCAGCAAATCATAACTGATGTAACTCTCCGAAAATCCTTTTAGATCCAGAAATTTGAAAAAAGAAAAAACAATAAAAAACCCAGCCATAAAATTGTTCATCCAAAGCATCCAATCAAAATGATGACCTGTGAATGAAGAGAGCAAAGTGACAAACAAGATATAACCTGCTATCATCAATAAAGGCTTATAGGTTTTTAGAAACGATTTTTCTCCTTCACCTGTAACTGACATCTCATGTCTGTGATTGCCCACTTCTGATATAGAATATCGTCCGGCGCTTGTTACCGCTGCGCTTAGTTCGCTCAATAGAATGTGATTTTGCATTTCGATGGTTGCTTCACCTGTATTTCTGGAGATGTCGACTTTAAGCACTTCAGGCAGCATTAACAGCGCCGATTTCACTTTTGCGGCACATGACTCACAAGTCATGCCTTCGATTAAATAATGGTGAGTCATTTTATTCTTTGTTTGATGACGCAAATCACGCAACTCAATCAGTGCTGACTCTAACAAGATTCAATCGAATGCTGATATAATTTACAGGTTATCAATGGGTAGTCTTGCTACTGTCCGATTTTTCTTAAATGATGCCGGCGTCATGCCTGTCAACTGCTTAAACTGTTTGCCCATGTGCGACGCACTGCTGAATCCAAGCATAAAGGCAATTTCCTCCAACGCCAATTGATCATAAACAATCATCTCCTTCACTTTTTCTATGCGTTGCTTCAGAAAAAATTGCTCGATCGTAATTCCTTCCACCTGTGAAAACAGGTTACTCAAATAAGTGGAATGATATCCAAATTTCTCTGCCAGAAGAACGGAGAGTTTCACTTTTGGCAATTCATCCCGATGATGAATCATTTCGATGATCGTGCTTTTAATGCTTTCAATCAGCCGGCTGCGTTTGTCCGAAATCAATTCAAATCCCAATATTGCAAGCGAACTATCGACGAGCTCCGATTGAACATCCGACAGAGGATTGTTTAATGTCACTTCTCCCAATTCTACGACAACAGGCTGGATATTTAACTGTTCTAATGCCTGACGAACCGCTAATTTGCAACGATCGCACACCATGTTTTTGATGAACAATTTTTCACTCATGACGCTAATTCCTGATGCGGCAACAAAACCCAAATGATTATTCAATCAATACTTTTTTCGCAGAATAAAAATCTTTTTGATCCGAAACGATCAACAAATAAAGACCACTTGCCAAATCACTCACATCAAACTGCAATTTTTGTGATACAAAAACTAAACGACGCCATACTACCCTTCCCGACATGTCCTTCAGTATAACTACACCCCTGTCCAACGTGTGATCCACCGGTAAAATAACATTCAACAGATGATGCGTAGGATTCGGAAAAAATTGAAAATCCGGAAGTGATTTTTCAACAACCGCAATCAATCCGGTTGAGAACAACCAGGTGCAGATCACAGAATATTCCGGCGCTGCCGTGTCCCACACACGCACTTGAAAAGATCCACTTCCTTCGCTCGCAGGATTAAGCGTCAGTCCAACAAAACTGCTTTCGCCTGGTGCAATTTCCTGAGCCATGATCGCTTGATCCGGCATCGTGACATAGCACGTTCCAAGATCACAAAATGTGTAAGACCAATCGGCAGGTATGTCCACAACTAATTTTTCCCAAGCCATTGTTGTCGTCTCAGCGGAAGTATTCAACTGAAAAATATCGTGGATAGATTCGAGATTAATTTCCAAATTGTTTAACTCCAGAGTTGACGAAGGCGTCACTTCAAACGTTTGTGAATTTCCCGCGATTGCGGCCATTGAAACAAATAATATTGTCCAAATAATTCTTGTCATTCGATTATTCCTTTATAAAATGCATGGCATTTAAACCATCAATGGAAATTGTATACATCCCCGATGAAAGCGACGCGACATCTATTGAAAGTCTGTTGTCAGCTACATCCATTTGCAGAGGAATCAAATTTCCCATCATATCGAAAACACGCACAGTCTGAGTTGACTTGTCAAAACGTTTTGAAAGCGACAAACTGACTTTGGATCTGGCTGGATTTGGATAAGCTATCCCTGTTAGCATATTTGACTCGAAAACACTATTTGGATCAACCACAAGGAACGATCCCATCATTCCTTCATCTTCATGATGAAGTAAATGACAGTGATACATATACGGGGTGACAGGATCTGCAAAATCTTCGAATCGGGTAATAAACGTGACAGACTGCTGCGGCATCACAAGCACCACATCTTTCCAACCTTGTTGATAGGCCGCCGGTGATGAACCATTCACATCCAAGATTTGAAACTCTACATCATGAATATGGAATGGATGAGCTACCTGCGTTTGATTGGCAATGGTCCACGCTTCCACATCACCCAACTGAACAATTTCATTGACCACTTCCATATCAAACTGAACATTATTAATTCCAAAAGGCCCTTCGACCATATTCATCGGCCCCATCTCCATCACCGACATGGTCATGGTTCTGGACTGATCCACCTCTGAAATATTGATTGGTGTAATGGTGGTGAGTACAGAAGGAATTGTAGTGATTGCATTTGCGGTTGTAGCAACCACGTTAATCTGCAAAACCTGAAAGTCTGCACCATTCAACGGGTTGTCGTCATAACCTTCAAGAGTTGCCATTGTGCCAACATTTTCAGCTCCCATGGCTCCATCGGGCAAATCACTCCCATAATTCATGAGATAAATGGTTTGACCTTGAAATGAGGAAAGATCCACGAGCCATTCATTTCGTTCACCAGGTGCTAACATGAGACGGTTTGTTTGATAGGGAGTTTCTTTCAATCCGCCATCCGTTGCAATCTGCGAAAAATTCATGTCATTCGAAAACCCGAAAAGAAAAGTTCTTTCAGAGGAACCATTCAGCATCCGCAGTCTCACCACTTGGGCCGGAGCATCCAGAAAAGCGTTCACTGTTCCATTCACCATGAGCAAAGTATCAGCATGAGTGGCAATCTGGATCTGATGCAGTACATCAAAACTTTTGGTTTGAACGATGATTGGAAAGTCATCAATGCCATAAGTTCTTGGCAATTCCAAAGCGGCCTCGACTTCATCGCGGATAATAATCATTCCGGCGATTCCCTTTGACACTTGCATATCTGTTTTGTTCTCACCATGAGGATGATACCAAAATGTTCCGGCGTTGTTCATCACTTCAAATTGTGGCGACCAGGTAGCGCCCTCCTGAATAATCTGATGTGGACCGCCATCATTCATCGCAGCAACATGAAGCCCATGCCAGTGCATGGTTGTTGTCGTATTCAGATTATTGATCACATTTAAAGTGACTTCTTCGCCCTTATTTAAAATCAGTGTGGGTGCCAGCAAATTTCCGTTAACGCCAAATGTGGGAGTATTGATACCTGGCCAGAATTGCGTGGTACCCATTTGCACATTCAGGTTAAAATCTGTGCCTTCTAAAAGCGGCGGGATCATCAACGCTGTTTGAGCTAAAAATGCTCCACCTAGCAGAGTGCAAAATGCTGTAATACCTATTTTTTTCATTGATTGCATGGGCTGTTTTAAAAAAATATAGTTCTCACCTCTTTCCGTTTTATCTCACAATGGCGATTCGCTGAGAAGTAGTCAGATTGCCTGATTTTGCCTGGAGGATATACACTCCATTCGATAGATTATTTGTTGGTAAAAAAATATTACCGTTCGCCGAGTTGTATTTGCCAGATTGCAAAGACGTTTCACCATTCGTTGAAAAAATGGTCAATTCTACGTTTTGTATTTGCTTCGATACATTCACTTGTATCAACTCCATCGATGGATTGAATCTAGCATTCAGCAAGAACGAATCCTCCGTATTCTTTGTCACGGTAAGTGGACTTCCGGCAAAAAATTCATCAATTGCCTGATGCACCAAAGCATCGTCGCCAGACGAATATCCCACTTCAGAATAAATGATTTCATGATCCACTCCGGCAACCACCACGATGGTAGGCATACCAAATCCACCATAGTATGCTACCATTGCTGCTCCGTTGGTAAACGGCCTGGAGGGATAACCATTTTCGTTCACCCAATTCAAGACAGTTTCGCAAGTGTATGAATTATTAAAACCAAAGTGATACCAATCCACGTGACCGGGATAGTCCATTTGCAATTGATTATAATGTGGAAGCAAGTCATCACCTGCCTCAATGCACGGATTGCAATTGTCCATAAAAAACTCAAGGATGACTACACTGTTTTGTTCCAGGTATTCGAATAGATGCACTGTATTGCCATTGCAATCATCTTGAGTAAAATCAGTGGCTACAGTTTGAGCATTGCTGGAAAAGATAGCCACAAAGGCTGTGAGAGTAAGATAAATATTTTTCATGTCTGTTTCTATTTTTAAAGTCTGAAATGAATTATTGTACGATTAATTTTTCCGTTGTGATTCCCCTTTGACCAATGATATGCACGAGATAAATGCCCTCCGACAATTCAGGATGCACAGGAGTGAAGATATTATTCCCCGTAACCGTTTGTACCTGTTGTGAAGAAATCATTCCACCGTTCATGTCTACTAATTTCACCTGAACAATTTCAGCGGTAGAAGAACGGAAAGCAATAGCGAAGTCATCGTTGGTTGGGTTCGGATAAATGGAAAAGCTGCTTGAGATGTTTTCTTCTATTACACTGCCGGCAACATCGCCCTGAAAGGATAAGTTGTCAACCCATAAGTAATCGCTGTTTGTAGGATTGTTTCCACTGGCGTTCATATAAATTGAACAAGAATCAGGATAATCATCGCTGTTGTATTCAAAGTCAATACTAAAATTGGCCCAGCTCATGGCCATGCCAGCCAGTGTTGTCTGAGCTACAGCAATCACATCGCGCTCCATGGTAGCGGAGTTCCATTTGGTGAGTGTCACAGCAATAGAACCTTGACTATTACCAAAAATCATGTGTTGCCATTTACCATCGTAGCTTTCCGGACGTTGTGTAAACGGGAAACCACCTTCCGGCTGCATCGTTGTCATATTCAAAGTACCGCAAACCGCTACACCGGGAACCACTCCGATGCCAGTTACTGTTTTTGAAGTGAGTTTCAAATATGACATGCCCGGACTACCTGGAGTTCCTTTTGTGCATGTGTAAACCGACATGGCATCCGTCATTGAATTGAGCGTAGACCATCCATCTGGAGTATTATATGCGCCCATGTCCGTCCAATCCTCAAATCCAGGATTTGGAATTTGTGCATTTGCACAGGCAGCGAAAAGTATCGCAAAAACGAAGAGTAGATTTTTTATCATGTATTTAGTATTAAGATGTTTCAAATTGTTTTTTTTTTATGCGGGAAGGTTATAATGACGTTCCCATTCGTTTTATTCTTCTTTGCGCTCGTATTTGCAACAGTCGTGAAGATTGTTGTAGGTGTTGTCTTCAGCGCGAAACATTTCCGTGTCATATCCGGATTTCGAAATCAATTGTTCGATATGTTCCAGATTTATCAGTGTGCTATCGTAACCAATCGACATCATTTTGGTGTCCTTGTTCCAATCCGCTTCCAGCACTCCATCCACATCCAGAGAGCTTTCGATCGTTTTTTTACACATATTGCAGTTTCCCCACACTTTGATTTCACTGGTTTTATTCAGTGTCCCATTTTGGCAGGAAGACATGGATAATAGCACTACCGTTATGTACAAAATTGACTGTTTCATGGAGTCTACTTTTTGGGTGAAATATTCCTGTCGTACTGGCAACAACCCGGTAATGCATTGTATGCAGATTCGCTGGCTTTTATCAACGAGGTGTCATATCCGGCATCAGCAACGGACTGATGGATTTGTTCAATGCTAATTTTGGAAGGATTATACACTACCGTGAGCATATATGTGTCCATATTATACGCTATTGATTTTACTCCTTTGAGATCCGCGGCCTGTTCTATTTTGGCTTTGCACATCTCGCAATCGCGATTGACCCAAAAGCTGGTTTCGACTGGTTTGGTGGTCGCTATAGTGAATGACATCGACAAGATTGCCGCAGTTACGACCATCCATAAGAAAGCTGATTTTTTCATTTTCGTAAATTATTTTGATTGATTGAGAAAAGTAATGAATGCACAAAGCACCGCAAACCCAAATGTTCGCAGGCGTAACCATTACACATTTTCAAAGACGGAATACCTCGTAAAGAAGGTAAAAATGTCGGAGAGACATATCCGGTGGTGCATGATCAGACAATCGAATTTCATCCAGGATGGAATGCGGAAAATCAAATTCAACTGCTGAAGGCAAGGTGGCAATCATTGTCATTGCCGGAGTAAATTCCAAATTGACGACTTCAGGCGATGCTTGATCTTCATCCACATCAAAAGCAATTTGCACATCTCTACAGCAATTCTTCTTTTCCTTTGTCGACTCGCAACATTTCTCTGCTTCACCTGCCAGACTCCAATCTACCACTTCTCCACAGCAATAATGCATTGCCAGAGAAACATGGCTGTTCGAAACCATGTAAACTAAAAGTGCAGACCAAAGCAGGAATTTTTGAACCATTTTCGTACCTCAAAGGTAACAGACTCTTGTCCATGGGTAGCTATGATTTTTGTTAGGATTGGAATTCTAATTCAGAAGTGACGTAATACTTAGCACCACTCTCGACAGTCAGTTCAAGCCAAGCTTCATTCTTGTCAACGCTGAAAGAGAGATTGAATACAAAAAACTATAGCATTCTCTTTCTGTTTTAATGAATTCAGTAAGTTTATCCTCCATGATAGCCGACCCAGTAAATTTGAGAGCACTGTTTCTTTTCGTTTATGCAGTTCGGAAATAGACTTTCTAAGTACAACTTCAGTCTCGCTATTGAAGGCATTTACAGAAGAACTTCCTGCAGTTGTTGAATCTTGTTTACATGAAGTCAATAAAAGGAGCATTCACGTAAAGAGAGAGGAGTATTTCATGCACGAAAAGATTATAGGGCACTTCAAAAGCAATCAAGCTATATCCTCAAAACTCATCATGAACCATCTTAGACACCATCTCATTTCGGGTGTAAAGTGAAACTTCATTTCAGCGACCAATTAGTTTCACTTCATCCATCAAAAAATCCACGATCCTTTCAAAAGGCTGTATGCCAAAAAATTCTGCGATTGGCTCACGAAGATTACTATTTGCATTCACATCATAAATAATTTCTTCACCTCGCTCATTGATGCAATATTCAACACTTCCACTATCATGACAGGCGATTTGCATGATTCGATTTGCACTCAAAATAATTTCCTTGCTCACTTTATCAAACGGATAAAATTCCGGCTTTTTCGATACCGGAATTTTACAGATTCCGTCACCTTCCAGAGAATTGCACATTAACGACGGACATAAATTGAAACTATCATGAGTAACTACTCGCATGGCATATAGAAATTCACCCGCCAGAAATTCCATACGGATGATTCCGTGGTTCTGATCATATATCAGTTTTTCCTGCAACAACAATAAACCATCCGGCCACCAAATTTTGTCGTCTGATGTAATAATCTCTTCCAGTTCTTCCCAGCTATTGGCGAGATACATTCTTGCGCCGCTACCCCCTTGTTCAGGTTTTAGGATAACAGGAAATTCGATGTCATTCTTTCGACTAAGAAGGGCATTCACATGATTAAAAACAATGCTTTTCGGATGGCGAATACCCAGGCTTTTCATCAACGAGATTTGCGCACTTTTACTCATTTCAACGATCATTGATTTGGTGCCATTCAGCACTTTGACACCCTGTGATTCCAGATATCGACAGATTGAAAAAGCAAATGGAACAGCTCGCTGATTACCTCGCTTGTAAGCTGAAGGACTCACCATATTGTAATAAAGCCGGGCTTGAGGAACATCCTCCTCACTAAAGACGCCATTCTTGAGGTCTATAGTTTCAAAATCAACATTTCTTCGTCTAAGTGCATCAAATAAAGGCTCATGCCATTCAGGATGTTCAAATAATATTATCAAATCCTTCATGGAGGTCGAATCGCTTTTAGTCTAAGTTGTTGACTGATCATTTCGTGTTATCGGTTCAACTGAATACTCCTGTTGAATCGATGATTCACGAAGATGATTTTGAACTTCAATGCTGATTAATATTTCTATAATCAGATTGCGTAAACTTATACGAAGATTCCTGGAAGTTGTTCCCAATAGACAAATGAAGGTAGGCCCGTCTTAACCCGGGCCTACCTGTTACCAAAAAACCACTATGAAAAACCAGTCTACTTTTGAATAACCAACTTCTCGTTTGAGTAAATGATAGAGTTGTCTTTCAACAAAACATTGTATACACCATTCGCCAAAAATGAAATATCCAGACGTGTTGAATGATTGCTGTTTAAAACTTCTGTAAGGATGACACGACCCGACATATCCAAGATCTGTACTTCTGCTTTCGCAAGAGTGCGAATTTGCGAATAACCCACATTCAAGTATTGATTGGCTGGATTGGGACTAATCGAAAACAATACATCGTCTGTCTTTTCTTTCACAGTTACTGCTCCCAATCCAACACGCATCACGGTATCATTCAATTTATTCACGTACCATATGAAACCATCCGGCCCAACTTTAACACCCATGATGCCGTTATCTCCGGTTGGAATTGTTGTTAGAAGAAGAGGAGTGCTTCCACTGATGTCATATAATTGAATATCTCCTGTATTGTAATTTGAAACGATCATTCGATCTTCAACAATATCGATGCCGGTAGGAGCATCCAGACCATCGGTGATGTATTCTTCCCAGGTGAAGTTATCCATGTATTTGTATACTGAAGTTGCTTCATGTGGAGTTGCATCATCACCAGGAGTGCCTGTATTGGTATTAATTCGAATCACCCGATTCTGTTGTGAGTTGCATGCATATAGCCAACCAGTATTCGCATCAAACACAAGATGATCCGGTATTTCATGTGCAGCATCTTCGCTGTAACCTGGTATTGGATATTTATAAATAATGCCATCAGAATGGTCTGAATTTCCGGGACCATGATCATGTTGGAAGTCAAAACTCATAATCTCGTTATGATCCCCGCATGTCACCCAAAATTTATTGTCAACTTCCGCTGCTATGCCCATGCTATAAGGGCTTTCATGAAGCATGTCGAGATGACTTCCATTGCCCCCACTCGGTTGAGCGTAAATATCAGGGTCGCTGCTCCAGAGTGCGGGCCCGGTGAATGGAGCTCCACCATCATGGTTTGCATCATACACACCGGGGGAAGTTGCGAAATTTTCGTTTCTTGAAAAAGCAATTCCGGTAGGGAGTGACATAAAATGCCAGGCGTTACCATCTTGTTGCAACAATTCATCTTGTGTGCCTTCACCGGCATTGCTAATTTTTACCGTTTTACCCCCTGAATTTTCTGTGCTTTTTAATACAACCCATAATTCTTTTCTTGTCAGCACAGGATGAAAATCCAAATCTCTGGGTTCGTTGATACTTTGTCCGGATCCTGCGATCTGCTCTATTTCAGGCATAAAGGCCATATAGTCGTCAAGTATATTGGGAATGCCGGGACCCACTGTCATCAATCGGGAAGCAATATCATTTGCCGTGTTCATATCAGCATTTCCATTGATGGCACTGATCCAAACATCCAGTGTGTATTCACCTGTATTTAGCTCATTCCATGGTTGTGGATGAACCAAATTGAAAGATGTGAATGGCAATATGGACAGGCCATCCAGCTGACCAACCACAATTTGACCACCATTTACCTGATAACTGAATTCAACACTGGTGATTGTTTCACTGCCTCTCGTGAAAAACTGACAACTCACCGGTATGTCACCGGGCTGAACATAGGTAAAGGATTGCACAGCTTCTCCCGCCACATCGTAAAGCAATGGTTCAACAACTGTAAAATCAAACTCATTGTTATCACCCATACCTGTGAAATTTAAGAGAGGGAATCCAAAAAGTTCGAGTTCAAACGTTGCTCCTCCATCGCTATAGTCATCGATGTAGTGAAGCGTATAAGATTCTCCGATTGTAAGGCAAATAGGCCCTTCAGAAATGGACGCATAGTCAGCGTAACCTTGAGCTGTGGTTGCATCTTGTTGACCAGCTCCATTGCAACCCACTTGTGCAAGATTGCCACCTTCATCGATCGTTCCTACATCGCAAGCATTTCCAAGCGGGGTGACTTGCCAATAACATTCATATCCCCATTGATCGGTAGCAATGTTCAGATAAAGCGCTGTTTCTCCGGCCCCGCATTGCGATCTTGAAAGAAAAGTAATTAGTGAAAAAGACACAAGTCCCAGTGTCTTTCGAAAGGAGTAAAGATCTTTCATTGTAATTGTTTGATAAATAATTGAGTTAGTAAGGGTTCATTCATAGAGTTATAAACTGACGCTGAATATTATCCCCGATTAAAGGCCTTCAGATTGTCATGCTTTAGACAGAGTAAATAATCAAAAGAAACGAAAGTCAAGTAAAATTCAGATATGATTAGAGATATAATTACAACGATAACCAAACATCCTTCGGTTACCGTGAATTGAATTCTCAAAGTCTGAATGACCTGTTTTGCAGAAATATTTCAGCTCCAATCAAAGGAGGAGAGTGCGCGTACAATATTGCCCTTTGAAATTCCAAGCTCTGCACCAGTGGTTCAAAATCAGGCGGAATGGTGGCAGCCGTTATAAAAGACAGTGCATGAGAAAATTGTTGTGTCGATGACCTTAGTCTGCCTTCATTCTGCAGCATAAAAAAATGTACATCCTGACAACAACTGTTTGCGAATCCCGCCTTGCTGCTTGATTCAGTACCTCCACAGCTTTCTGCTTCACAATAGACTGCCCAATCGACAAGTTCACCACAGCAAAAATGCATATTTATTACTGCACCACTATTGGAAAGCAGGTAAATACAAGCAATAATTATGACTAAAATCTTCTTCAACATCACAAACCTACATCAAAATGAGCAGCTGACTTACCAGCATGATTTTATTATTTGAATCCTAACTGCTTTACCATTTCAATAATGGTTGCATGGAGGTTCATAGGCCATGAAGAAAGAATTTGCTTGCTTTTACATGCTGCAATCTGGCCCAGTAATAGTGTGAATATCACACCTAATTGCGATAGCATCGTAATATCTCATATCGAGTTATACATTCCATTTGCTTCGTGAAAATTCCTTCACCTTAAAAAAAACACCTAATGAAAAATTCAAAAAACTGCA
>JANOVT010000369.1:0-9198 GCA_031417525.1 Flavobacteriales bacterium
TCATGACGCACTTATGCAGCGCACACTTAAAGGAACTAATGCAGACTATATGGCCTACGAACCTGTAGTAGTATTTCTTAACGGTGAGTATTGGGGTTTTATGGAAATGCGAGAAATCCTCGATCAGGATTGGGTGGAGTCCAACAAAGGAATTGATAAGAATGATGCAACTGTGGTTGCGATGAATTACATGGGTTTCAATATTATCAGTGGAAGTGATTCAACATTTTATCCGATGTACGGTTATATACTCAACAATGATCCGACGACTCCGGAATATCTTGATTCACTTTCGACTATGCTGGACATCGAAAATTATATGGATTACATCATTGCAGAAACTTATTGGGCAAATGGTGACTGGAGCAATGGCTGGATCAATAATACCAAGTTGTGGCATGATGACACACCTGGAGGTAAGTGGCGTTTTATGCTGATGGATCTCGATTTCGGAATGGGACTGAGTGGTGCTTCGCCTTATGATGACTATATCAATACAGCTGAAGATGAAGATTTTTTTTCGGATGTGATGTTTTCTCACATTATTCAAAATCCGGAATTCCGCATCAACTTTATCAATCGATATGCTGATCTTATCAATACGAATTTAAGTCAGGAAAAAATCACCGAACTCGCTTTGGAAATGAGGGAGGAAGTCATAAATGACTTTCCAAGACATTGCCAAATGTGGACAACAAATTGTGATGCGCTGGATGGTGCATTGGCCGAGAGGGTGATATGGAACAATCTGCGTGTGCAGGGTGCGCGTGATGTCGTGCAAGCTCATT
This sequence comes from Flavobacteriales bacterium, assembly GCA_031417525.1. Lineage (GTDB taxonomy): Bacteria > Bacteroidota > Bacteroidia > Flavobacteriales_D > Sanyastnellaceae > JAIBBG01. The sequence goes on from JANOVT010000369.1 coordinate 789, forward strand.
ATGAATTGTCAGGACAAGTAGATATTACGTTGAATGTTTTTCCTGCCGGAGCTGGCCGTATACATATTTCAACGATAGAACCCAGCGAAGAAGAATATCCATGGACCGGAGTTTATTTTAAAGGCGTACCTGTAGTACTGACTGTTATTCCTAACCCGGGATATGTTTTCGATCATTGGGCACAGAATAGCTTTTTCCCTGAGATATCCAATGTGGATCAGGTCGAATTGATTTTTACTGGTGATGAAGTTTTCACAGCATACTTCACGGGTTCACCGGAAACCAATCCTCTGCGAATTTCGGAATTCATGTATCACGATAGTCCAAATGCGAACAGTGGCGATTGGATTGAGTTGCATAATTTGCTTGATACACCGCTTGATCTTTCCGGTTATTATTTGAAAGATTCTGACTACTTCAATCGTTTTGATATGCCTTTAAACACAACTATCCCTGCGAATGGTTATTTGGTTTTTGGTTCTGATGAAAATTTATTTGTGAGTCAGTATCCCGAATTGCAAACTGCCGGGAATTTTGATTTTTCATTGTCAAATAGTAGCGACATGATTCGCATTTACGATAGGAATGACAATAATGTGATCCTTATCAATTACGAAGATTCTTCGCCTTGGCCTTTGAACACAGATGGAACCGGCAGATCGGTAGAATATGTTTCAGAAAATACAAATCAAAACAGTCCGGTATTTTGGGTGTATGGCTGCGTGCATGGATCGCCTTATGAAGCATTTGATCCGAATTGCGGAACTGTCTATTTGAATGAAAATAGTATTGTTTCAAATTTGACAATTTACCCCATGCCTGCGGATGCCAGCTTAAGTGTTGTCGTTCCACAATCAATCTTAAATGAAACTCCGACCATGCAGTTGCTTGAATCATCGGGAAAAATTATTCTAGAGGTAAAAATCAATGCGATGACCACAACCCTTGATACAAAAATGTTAGCCTCAGGTGCATATTTTATTCATGTAAAATACGATCAGGGAATGCTGAATCAAATGATTCTCATTCGTTAATTTTATTTGTAGTCCCTTTTTTTACATCTTAGCCGGAAAATAAACCAAATCGAAATCATGATCGCAGCCCCAAAAAGACTCTTTGATTTTCCATACTTCCAATTGAAAAATTTTCCATTGGAGCAAATGATTACATCGAAACTTGCAGGTGAATGGCAGACAATTTCTACTGCAACTTTTGTGGAGCAAATGAATCTTGTCAGCCGGGGATTGCTGGCTTTAGGTATCCGTCCGGGTGATAAGATTGCTCTCATCACACATGCAAATCGAATGGAATGGGATGTCATGGATCATGGCATTATGCAAATCGGGGCGATCGATGTGCCGATTTATCCTACCATGACAGAAGCAGATTGTCAATACATTTTGAATCATGCCGAAGCGAAATTGTGTTTTGTTTCGAACGACGAGTTATACCTCAAAATAAAATCCATTGCGCATAACGTTCCACAATTGCAGAAAATTTACACATTTGAAAAAGTTGCGGATGCTGCGCATTGGACTGAATTATTTAAGGAAGCTTCTGAGGTGAATCAGGATGAAGTAAAGAAGCTAAGTGAAGTTGTCAGGGAAGACGATCTTGCTACGATCATATATACTTCCGGTACAACGGGATTGCCGAAGGGCGTAATGCTTTCTCACCGAAACATTGCCAGCAATGCTTTAGACAGTGAGGAAAGATTGCCTGTGCTGGAAAAAGGCAAAAGCAGAAGTCACAGCTTTTTACCCATTTCGCATATTTATGAGCGCATGCTTCATTATCTGTACATCGCCAACAGTGTGCACATGTTTCTTGGTGGAATGGATACAATCAAAGATGACCTAATGGTTGCGAAGCCGCATATGTTCACAGGTGTGCCACGTCTTTTTGAAAAGTTTTATGATGGAATCTATGCAAAGGGAATGTCGAACACCGGAATTAAGAAGGTGCTTTTTGAATGGGCACATGACCTTGCAATTATTTGGGAACCTGACGGAAAGAATGGCGGCTGGTATGAATTCAAATTGTGGATTGCCCGAAAGCTTGTTTTCAGTAAGGTAAAAACGGCACTCGGTCTCACTGAAATCAGAGGTGTTGCTTCAGGGAGTGCTGCGCTGCAGGTTCGATTGGCGCGTTTTTTTTCCGGAGCGGGTATTGGCATTAAGGAAGGTTATGGCCTCACTGAGACTTCTCCGGTTATTTCGGTAAATACTTTGCGTATTCCGCACATGTGGAGAGCAGGAACGGTTGGCAAACCCATTCCACATGTGGAAGTAAAAATTGCCGCAGATGGTGAGATTTTGTGTAAGGGACCGAACGTAATGCTCGGCTATTATAAGGAACCGGAAAAGACTGCAGAAGTTTTGGTTGATGGATGGTTTCATACAGGCGACATAGGAGAAGTGTCGGATGGCTTTCTGAAAATAACGGATCGTAAAAAGGAATTATTCAAAACATCAGGCGGAAAGTATGTTGCACCGCAAGTGGTTGAAAATGCCATGAAGGAAAGTATTTTCATTGAACAGATCATTGTGATTGGTGATGGTGAAAAATTTCCTGCTGCTTTGATTGTACCCGAATTTATTGGGTTGAAAAAGTGGGCAGAAAAAAATGGCGTGAACGAAACAGATGTGATGACCATGCTCGAAAATCAGAAGGTTCTGACCTTGTTTGATCAGGAAATCGAAAGACTTAATCATCAGTTCGGTAACTGGGAACAAGTAAAAGCATTCAGACTGTTGCCTCGTGCATTCGCAATTTCAGAAGGGGAAATTACTCCAACGTTAAAGTTGAAACGCAAGCGAATTCTAGAAGTCTGGAAGGATAAGGTGAATGATATTTATGGCAAGCATGAAGGTTGAACGTCACAAAAACAACCATTGATTTGTTAGAATATTTGGATCAACTCGATCGTTCGTTATTTTTCGTTTTGAACGAAAATCATTTTTGGTGGCTCGATCAGGTGATGTGGTACGTCAGTAAAATGTGGGTATGGATTCCTGTATATGCCTGGATGCTGTTCCTCATTTTTAAGAAACTAGGATGGAGATCGTTTTTGGTTTTTATCTTTTTTGTTTCACTCTTGTTATTCATAACTGATTTTATTGCAGTTCACTTCATCAAAAGCACGGTTATGAGGTTGCGCCCGACCTATAATCCTGAAGTACTGGATCGTGTGAAAATGGTGATCGATGGGAACGGTAATTTTTATCGTGGTGGCAGATTTGGTTTTTTTTCCAATCATGCTTCCAACTATTTCGGGGTTGCAGTATTTTTCTTTTTACTGATGAAACCAATGAAGTCGTGGGCTGTAATTCTTCTATTCTTCTGGGTTGCATTGATAGCCTATAGTCGAATTTATCTGGGAGTGCATTATCCGGGTGATGTCTTGGCAGGTGCGTTATTCGGACTGTTGACTGCTATTTTTATTCATTGGCTTTTTGTTGTTGCAAATAAAAAAATTGTTCTGAAGCAATGAATTGGCTACTCATATTTCTCGGCGGAGGTTTGGGCTCAGTTGCCAGATTCGGGATTTCGATTGCTCTCAAAAATTTATCCGGTGAATTTCCGATTGCCACGCTTCTAAGTAATGTGGTTGCTGCACTGCTAATTGGAGTTTTGTATTTCTTGGGAATGAAATCTAACAACCCTGTTCATTGGCCGTTATTCGCAATTGGCTTCTGTGGGGGACTCAGCACCTTTTCTGCTTTCAGTCTAGAGACATTTCAGTTGTTTAAAATGGGACAGTTTTCGTATGCGTCATTGAACATTGCATTGAGCATTTTGCTCTGCATTTTTGCAGTTTGGTTCATTTCCCGAATTTTTCCGGAGCAGGCGCTTTGAAACCAATAGTCATTGTTGGTTGGCGCTTTATCATCGCAATTGATCGACACCTAATTACATTCGCATTCAATAATCGAATGACATGAGACTTTATTCTGCGGCAATCGCGATTTTGATTTTTATAAGTTGTGTTTCTTCCAAACCTGTACAAACTACTGGAACACCAACAACAGCTGCAAGGCCTAAACTTATAATTGGTGTAACCGTTGACCAAATGCGATACGACTATATCGAACGGTTTTGGGACGACTTTTCTGAAGGTGGTTTTAAACGATTAGTGAATGAAGGTTTTTTCTGCCGCAACCTGAAATATAATTATATGCCTACCTACACAGGTCCTGGACATGCTTCCATCTTCACAGGTACTACGCCTTGTTTTCATGGTATCATCGAAAATGATTGGTACGAAAGATCCTCAGGTCTTACGATATATTGTTCGTCCGACAGCACTGTGACAGGAGTCGGCACTGCCTCCAAAGCAGGACAAATGTCGCCTCATTATCTGTCTGCTTCTACTCTTGGCGATATGCTCAAATTATTTACGAATGAAAAATCGAAGGTGTATGGAATTGCTATGAAGGATCGCGGAGCGATTTTGCCTGCAGGCAGAATGGCTGATGCTGCATATTGGTTTGTTGGAGCTGAAGAAGGCGTTTGGGCAACCAGTTCATGGTATATGAGCGAACTTCCACAATGGGTGAAAGATTTTAATGTCAATGGAAAGGCAAATGATTATCTGAATGTACCATGGGCATTGATGGCCGATCCTTCTGATTACAATGAGAGTCATCCGGACAACAACGCGTACGAAACTCCTTTTCGAAGTGTATTGCGGCCTGTTTTCCCATATGATCTGCCGGCATTAAGATCAACAAATGGAAACTATGACCTCATAAAAGCAACTCCTTTTGGAAATGCTCTGACAGTTGATTTTGCAAAGGCATTGATGGAAGGCGAACAATTGGGAAAGGATGAAATCACGGATATGTTATGTATGAGTTTTTCTGCAACAGATTATATCGGACATCAATTTGGAATTCATTCTATCGAAACACAGGATTGTTATTTGCGATTGGATAAACTCATAGCGGAATACCTCGAGTACCTTGATAAACAAGTCGGAAAAGACAATTACTTGTTGTTTTTATCTGCAGATCACGGTGGTGTGCCAACACCAAGTTACGTCACCAAAGAAATGAGTGTTGGTGGATATTGGAAAAGTGATGCACTGGAATTATCTGTAGAAGATCAGTTGTCCAAAAAGTATGGTGTGGGTAACTGGATCATCAATGAAAGCAATCAGAATATTTTTCTGAATCGTGATTTGATCACAACATCAAAATTGAACTTGAAAGAATTACAATATGAAGTTGCCAATATGATTTTGACTTTCCCTGAAATTCAAAGCACATTTACGTCTAATGATCTTGCACAATTCCGCAGCGGCACTTTGATCAAAGAAATGGTGCAAAACGGTTTTAGCCAATCTCAATCCGGTGACGTGATTTACGTTTTGAAACCTGGATATATTGAATATGGAATGACTGGAACAACACATGGCTCTCCCTTTACGAACGATTCTCATGTACCTGCGCTTTTTTATGGTTTTGGGGTGAAGCATGGCGAAAGTTTTACGCCACATTCCATCACCGATATCGCTCCAACTATTTCTGCCATCTGTCGTTTGCCAATGACAGATGCATGCACAGGCAATCCAATCATTGAAGCTATTCCAACGAGATAATGATTAGTTATAAAGTCAGCACCTTCAATCCTCACAGGCATTTTATTTCTTTTGAAGCTGTTTTTCCTGCACAAAACAGAAACAGCTTGCGTCTTCAACTTTCGGCATGGAGACCGGGCCGATATGAACTGGGCAATTTTTCAAAAAATATCAGAACTTGGAGTGCCTCGGATATGAATGGAAAGGCATTGGCATTTAAAAAGCTGAACAAGGATCTTTGGGAAGTTCAATGCAATGGACTCAATGAAGTTAAAATTCGATATGAATACTATGCGTCTGAATTGAATGCTGGTTCTACCTTTTTGGATGAAGAGCAACTTTATATCAATCCGGTGAACTGTTTTTTCTACAATCCGGAATCGATAAATGAATCTTACGATTTGGAGTTTGTGTTGCCGGCGGATTTCCAAATCGCATGTGGACTTGAAAAAGTAAATCGCCACAAACTACATGCTGTTGATTTTGATGAACTGGCCGATTGTCCTTTGATAGCAAGTGCAACATTGAAACACCTCGAGTATGCGGTAGATGAAGTTATATACCACATCTGGTTGCAAGGCGATGTGAAAATTGACGAACCTCGATTGATCAATGAATTTTTAGCTTTCACAAAATCACAGATAAAGATATTTGGTGATATTCCTTGTCGGGAATATCATTTCCTCTTTCATTTCACGCCGTATTTTATCAGGCACGGTGTCGAACATCACAATAGTACTGTGATTGCAATGGGACCTGCTGCAGATTTTCAGGGTGACGGATTGCATAAGGATTTACTTGGTATTAGTTGCCACGAACTTTTTCATACCTGGAATGTGAAAAATATCCGCCCGGTGGAAATGATGCCATATGATTTTACAAAGGAGAATTATTCCCGACTTGGATATGTATATGAAGGAGTGACCACATATTACGGCGACCTCTTATTATGGCGAAGCGGCGCAATCAATGATCTCGAATGGTTTCAAGCCGTTGATGAAAGACTACAAACACACTTTGATAATGTCGGTCGATTTAATCTCAGTGTTGCTGATAGCAGTTTTGATACCTGGCTGGATGGCTATGGCCCGGGCATTCCCTGGCGTAAAGTTTCCATATATAACGAGGGGTTTCTTATCGCGCTTATTTGTGATCTCTTTATTTTGCGCCAATCCAACTGTAATTTCTCATTGGATAATGTGATGAAGGATATGTATGAAGTATTCGGAAAAAAATCCCAGGGCTATTCTGAAATGGACTATCGAAGTTTAATCCATAAGTATTGTGGTGAAATATCAGATAGAATATTTAATGAATTGGTGAATGGCACATCAGACTATTTTGATTTTTTGCAGGAAGTATTTTCTCTCGCCGGTTTGTCACTGAATATTTCTCCTTCTCCAAAATGGACAGAAGCAAATCTGGGATTATTCGTTGAAGAAACGAATCAAAGAGTTGCGGTGATTTCGGTGTTGCCTGATGGGCCGGCAGATACAGCAGGTCTTTGGCCAGGAGATGAAATTGTTGCCATGAATGGAATCGCGTCATATAAAAATATGCAGTTGCTTATTCGAATGAACGATGCACCATGGAAACTGGAAGTTCTCAGAAAAGGAAAATTATTCACTTTGAATTTGAACACGGATGGTCATATTTGGGCGAAGAGATTTCGTCTGCAACGAATCGAACAACCTTCCTCATCTCAATTGAATATTTTTGAAAAGTGGAAGTTCGGATAAACACTGTTCAAAAATGAAAATTACTCCAAATCAGTTCGCGTGGGGCTTTATGATAGTTCTGTTGACACTCACTGGATGGGGAGTCTATGCTATAATTCAATTCATCAGACAACCTGCTGCGAATATCATTTCAATAGAGAATGAAATAAAATTTGGAGAGATGCTCGAGCAACAGTCGTTCAATGAAGCAAGCGGATATCATCGTGTTCATGATGAAATGGTTGATTCTGCCATGCAAGTCATTCATCAACGATTGATGTCTGGACTAGGACAAAGTGAATATGCTTATCACATTCAAGTTGTTGATCTTCCCGATGCAAATGCTTTTGCTATTCCAGGTGGAAAAATATTTGTCCAAACAGGACTGATCCAATTTTGTCATTCACCAGAAGAACTTGCAGCTGTGCTTGCACATGAAATGGGTCACGTGGAAAAACGACACACCATTAATCAACTGGTGAAACAGTTTGGCCTTTCCGCTTTGATTGCAATGATATCAGATGGGAATGTTGGCGTCGTTGAAAAAATCTCAGGAGACTTGCTTACCAATATGTTCAGTCGTGAGGATGAAAGTGAAGCAGATGATTATGCATTGAACTTATTGGCAAATAGTGGCATCCGGCCGGCAACACTCGGAGAGGTTTTTCAACGCATGAAGAATGAAGAAGGTGATATGACCGGAGCAATGAATTTGTTGAGCACTCATCCTGAATTGGAACAGCGCTCGGTAAAAGCTTCTGCATTTCAAGTCAATGCGGAGTTTATAGAACGCGCTATCGCTCTGGATTGGTTGAGGTTGCAAGATCACCTAACAGAAATTGCAACAAGCAATCAACCTTAATATTATGAAGTCACTGTTGTCCGTTTAGAATTTGGACAGATAATATAACACTGCCGCGTTGTGTGTAGAGGTCAGAGATCTGAAGTCGGAAAATGAGCTGTGGTGGTCCTTAAACCGTAAATAGACAGTTGATTTAAGTTTTTAAAGAAATAGGGAAGTCAGTTTCATCCACACGAGCAAATATTCCGTCCATCCATTTTCTTTTTTTAATAGGTACAGCCATTTTTAGCACCTTGCTATTTCCATTTT
>JANOVT010000370.1:0-2514 GCA_031417525.1 Flavobacteriales bacterium
ATGTAAGTGTTGGTGAATATGAAGCTCTTTCTGTAAGCGTGAATATCGTTCAGCCCATGAATGAAAATGACGGCTCCATATCACTTTTCGTTTCAGGTGGAACACCGCCATATGCTTATGCATGGAACGATGAAAACACAACAGCCTTTCTTTCAAATTTAAACGAAGGAAATTATTCGTGCATCATTACAGATGCTATGTCATGTACATTTATGACTGAAGAATTTCTGATTTTAAGTGACCTATTTGAAAACGCTCTTTTAGCATGTAAAATATTCCCCAATCCATTTAGCAATGAACTCCATTTTCAAACATTGACAGGAGAAGAAATAATCATTACCAATTCGATTGGCGAAACTTTGGACAGCTTTATTGTGCAGACAAATTCTCAAAACATTTCCACAAACGCATGGGTGGCTGGAGTCTATTTTATTCATGTGAATGGCCGGTGTATTAAGATGATGAAGTTTTGATTTGGCCATCACCGATTCAAATTTTGAGGGCACTTCTATCAACCTCTTTTACGAATGGACTAAATGAGATTTCTCCTGCCATTCTGAAATCCAGATGTTGTTCCATTCGAAAATAAATTCAAGTTTTCTCAGGAAATAATATGTCGCTCCGATGGAGATTGTGAAGCAGCCATCTTGAAGGAAAATTCATTTTGACATCCAAATTTCAAGTTATATTTTGTTCAAATTAAAGTTTTAGAACGCATCTGCTTGAGACCTTTGTTGTTTCAAGGCCATGCGACTTAAAACGTTCATCCGATTTATTTTTTTATTGAGTTAGAAAATAAACGACATTGGTATAAGGATGTGTATAGGCATGTTTGACCAAATAGGTCTTCACACTTTTAAGATCATGAGACAACCTTTCTTGATTTTGGCATCTTAGTTAAAGAGATCATCGCTTTCTGACACTTGTCATTTGAATTTAAAATGACATAACGGAAAAAGTGATTGATACTCTAACCTTAATGACTAACAGATCCTTTCTATCAAAGGCTTGCAATTTTGTGTGCTGGATGATTTATCCATTTCTATCCATGTGCCCGGTTTCAAGCTATGGCCAATTTGAAGAACTCGATGACAACTGGAGCATTACACAAGTTGAAGAAAATGCACAATTTGGCAATGGTTTAAGCATGTATGATTTTAATGAAGACGGATTGGATGATTTGACGATCGCGGAAAATAATTCTGGTGTTGCATGCTACGTGAACACCGGACAGGGCTTCGTTTTAGAACACTTCTTCGTTGCTCCGTTCATGCTTCGACATATCATGTGGGTTGATTTTGACAACGATCAAGATCCTGATCTGTTCTATACCACCAGTGGAAATGGAGTTCATCTTTTACGCAATGATGGTAACTGGGCCTTTACTGAATTAGATAACGTAGGCGATCTCCCTTCTGATCTCCACGCGTATGGTGCATCCTGGGGCGACTTCGATCGGGATGGATTACAGGATGTATTCATCTGCGTTTATGATTACTACAACGAACCACTACATCCCAATTTTTTATTGCACAACAATGGAGATGGAACGTTTGAAGAAGTTGGTGCTTCATATTTAGTAGATGGTTACGCAAATAATTCTTTTCAAAGTTGTTGGTATGATTTTGATGCCGATGGATGGCTAGACCTCTATGTCATCAATGATCATTTAGCCGGCAATGAATTTTATAAAAACATTTCCGGACTGTATTTCGAAAATTTATCCTCCATAAATGGCAGCGGCGTAATTATGGACGCAATGAGCAATTCAATTGCCGATTATGATAACGATGGAGATGCTGACATCTATATCACCGACTCCGCTTACGGTAATGTTCTTTTGCAAAATAACGATGGTGTATTCTCCAATGTTGCCGCGGATGCAGGCGTATCGATGAATGACGTAGCATGGGGAGCCTTGTGGATGGATATTGATCTTGATGGCTGGGATGATTTGCAAGTGAGTACCTCCGATGGCACTGTTGTGAATGGCAATAACCACGTTTTTCGTAATCAGAGTGATGGCACATTCACAGAAACGGGGTATGATGATCTATTGCTTTCAAGTTTTGCATGTGCAAAAGGCGACTTGAATGATGATGGCCGATGGGACTACATTGTAAGTAATTCATATCCTGCATCGATTACTGTGTGGAAGAATAAATCGGCAGAAAATCATTGGATAAAATTAGCGTTGGAAGGCACTGTAAGCAACCGTGATGGTATTGGAACATTCATCGAATATTTTTTTGATGGCAACAGGCGCATTCTACAAACACAATGCGGTGAAAATTACATCTCGCAAGATTCACAATATGAAATTCTCGCTCTGGCAGATAATATGCAATGTGATTCGCTCATACTGCATTGGCCAAGTGGATGGATAGATACTTATTACAACCTACCAGCCGATAGTTTTTATGATTTTGTTGAGGGTGAAACCTTTCAAGTTGCTATTGAAGCTGCAGGAGAAAGTATGATTTGCCCTGGCGGTAATATTTCGTTGATCGCAAC
>JANOVT010000371.1:0-2379 GCA_031417525.1 Flavobacteriales bacterium
ACAAAATAAAATTTGATCCAATACCAATCGAAAAGTACATGGATGGATTTAAAGAACATCAAATCAAGAGACTAAAACGGCAAGCGCAAAATCTTGGTTTTCAAGTAGTAGGAAATTAGTTACTTAAGAGAAAAAAAGAACAGAAAGAAAAGAATTGAATATGCAAAATATCTAATCTCAGAGGCGATGAAAAATACGCTATTAAACCTATGGATTTTTCGTTGCTGAGGTATGATTGCGGACAATCATTTTGCGACATTATGTAAGAACAAATAAGATTCTTGTAAGATATGGGCTGAAAATCATCGACAGCTTGCGATCGAATTAATTAATACAACAACAAAATGAAAAAAATCCTCCTATCTCTTATTGCGGCATTAATGGTCGTTTTTACTTATGGCCAGAAAGTAGATGCCAAAGAAGTACCGGCACCGGCAACGGTTGCATTCGCTAAAGAATATCCTGCTGTTAAAAATAATAGCTGGTCCAAACAAGGTGAAAACTACGCCACCGAGTATTCTTCCAACAAAGTAAAGTACATGGTCACCTATGACATCCATGGCTACACGGTGGAATCTCAGAATGGTGTCGATCAGAAGGCATTGCCACAAACTGCAGTGGATTATGTTCGCAAAAGTTATCCCAACAAAGACATCAGTGAAGTTGCGAAAGTGACTATGGCTGACAAGTCTGTGTACTACAAAGTATGGGTCGATGATCAGGTGGTATCGTTCGATAAGAACGGATCGATGATCACGATTGAGAAGCACTAATTATTTCAGAGTGAGTGTGAGTGTGAGTTTTGAGAGGAAAGGACACTTCCTCATATCTCACACTCACACTCACACTTTATTAGTTTGAGAGTGAGAGTGAGTTTTGAGAGGGTAGCTCTTCCTCTCATATCTCACACTCACACTTACATGCGCTCTCGTTCAGTGTGAGAGTGTGTTTTGAGAGAGTATTCTGATCACTATTTTTCCGGCGGTTAAATGTCAAGCTATTTTGAATAGCAAAATTGTAACGCGCCATGATCAAGTTTTTCTATACATGCATCTTATGTTTTGCTGCAATTTCACTCGGGGCGCAATTATCCACGACTCCATCCGATTCGGATCCTTGTGTCTGCAGCGGGAGCTGTTCATATATTGGTGATGGGCTAACTCCTTTTTCTTATACCTTTTTCGGTTCGGATGAAACGGTATTGCAAACAGGATTGGATGTGACCGAATTGCTCATGGAGAATTTATGTCCGAATGTGTATTCTCTCTCCATCGAAATGCCGGATTCCACTTTGTACTTTTGGTTCAATATTTCCAGAGCAGGAAGTCAGTTGGCCGCTGCGATTCAGTTGGACATTTGTTCAACCGACCCCAACATCAATCTGAATACCTTGCTTGGCAACACTCTTGCTGGCGGAGTGTGGAGAAATCCGGAAGGTGATGTGATTAATGGTCTGTCTGTCAATCCGGACATCATGCAGAGCGGTTGGTATACATACACTGTAATAGACAACCAATGTTCTGAGGTCACCGGCATTTATTTTGTCTTCCATCAAAATGCAAACGTGGGTTGGACAACAACATATCTCATCTGTGATTCATATGATGCGTTTCCAATGTTTCCTCTTATCACCGGCAACCCAGATGAAAATGGCTACTGGACCGCACTTGATGGAGAGCTGGTGGATGGTACTTTCAATCCGGTAGCTGCGGGTGAAACTACTCATACATATTACTATATCATTGATACCGTGCAGGGATGTGGACCAGCTGTTTCAGCTCTCACAATCGCGGTCAGACACCAACCCGTCGCTGGAATAGATACTAGTATTCAAATTTGCGCCGACACAGCGCCCTTCAACATGCTTAATATAATTCCGGGAAATCCTGATACAAATGGGCAGTGGTACAATGATCAATCGGAGGAGGTGAGCGATGTTTTTGATCCTGAAGTGAATTCCTCTGGAACATATCGATACTATATCCATGCACTGGTACCGTGCATTAATGTCAATACACTTCTGACTATTGAAATCCTTGAACCATTTGACACGCTTATCATTCAAGAGTCATGCAGTGAGTATGTATGGCCTGTGAACAACGAAACTTATTCTATGAGTGGGATATACTCAGCTTTGTTCACAGATCAGAATGGCTGTGATTCAACTATTCGTCTTTCTCTCTCGATACTTCAAACAGATACTATTATTGAAATCGAACATTGTGGCCCCTATTTTTGGAAAATGCGTCTACTCTTCTATACACCATGGATTCCATTTGATTGCCACACAAGCTTTTAGCATTCGATCAAATATATTGAGTCCAAAGTACCGCCTGTTCAATTTGTAGCAAAATTCATTGAGGTAAAGTTGAAGGTGCT
>JANOVT010000372.1:0-2729 GCA_031417525.1 Flavobacteriales bacterium
AGCACCTTCAACTTTACCTCAATGAATTTTGCTACAAATTGAACAGGCGGTACTTTGGACTCAATATATTTGATCGAATGCTAAAAGCTTGTGTGGCAATCAAATGGAATCCATGGTGTATAGAAGAGTAGACGCATTTAATATGATGTTGCACTCAGGTATCAACACTCAAACATTCTCAAAGCGTTTGATGTGGTTTGTTTTGCGATGTCATCCAATGATAATCCTTTGGATGCGGCCATTTTCTCTGCAACATATTTCACGTATCCACTTTCGTTTCTTTTACCCCGAAATGGCTTTGGTGTGAGAAAAGGTGAATCCGTTTCTAAAACCAAAAACTCCATGGGTATTTCCTTTACCACCACATCCAGTCCTGATTTTTCATAGGTAATAACTCCACCGATTCCCATCATAAAACCACCATAACTAATGACTTTTTTCGCTTGTTCTAGTGTGCCGGTAAAACAATGAAACACTCCGCGCAGGTTTTCATCATTCACTTCATCTATTACCTTAAAAATCTCATCGAATGATTCTCTGGCGTGAATCACAATAGGTAACTTAAGTTCCTTCGCCCATTCGATCTGAATTTTGAACGCTTCGATTTGAATCGCCAAAGTCGATTTATCCCAATAAAGGTCTATTCCAATTTCACCAACTGCTATGTACTTTTTCTCAGAAAAATGAAGTCGCATAGCGTTAAGTACTTCCTGATAGTTGTCTTTTACATCGCAAGGATGTAATCCCATCATCGGAAAACAAACATCAGGATAACTATCACACAACTGATGCATCAAAGGAATACTCTCCAGATCGATGTTGGGTAGAAATATTTTTCTCACACCGGCTTCCCTTGCGCGTTGCATCATCGCTGAACGATCTTCATCAAATTGTGGTAAGTAAATATGAGAATGTGTGTCTATCAACTTCATGTGGCGAAAATAGGACTGAGTTACTACATCAAATAAGAGTAAAAAAAATCAATTGGCATATTTCAATCAAAATCGCCTCCAACAAAAACCTGATTCTTCATTTTCTTTGGAAAGTTCCTCTGCGCCTATCTTGCGCATGACAAATTATAATGACTTCCATCACCCGCATACTCGTCATTCGTTTCAGTTCGATAGGCGACATCGTCCTGACAACGCCTGTTCTGCGGGCAATTAAACAGCAGTTCGATGGCGAGGTAGAACTACATTTTCTGACAAAGAAAAAATTCGATCCATTACTAGAAGGAAATCCATTCATCGATAAACTGCACTTCATGGAACGCACCGTTCAAGAAGTATTGCCGGAGCTGGAGAAGGTTGGATTTGATTACATCATCGACCTGCATAACAACGTGCGGACATCTGTGGTAAAACGTCGATTGAAGTCGCTTTCATTCACATTCAGAAAATTGAATTTCCTCAAATGGATATGGGTGAATTTTGGTATCAACAAAATGCCGCAGGTCCATATTGTCGATAGATATATGGAAACGCTGAAAGCATTTTCAGTAAAAGACGATGGAAAAGGTCTGGATTTTTTTATACCGGAAGGAAAGGGACTACTTCCCGGAAAATTACCGCCAGGCTTTGAATCCGGATACATCGCATTTGCTATCGGAGGAATGCATATCGGTAAACGAATGAGCAAAGAAAAGATCGCAGAGATTTGTTCTTCAGTGAAACATCCCACTGTCATTCTGGGCGGTCAAGGCGAACATACCGAAGGAGAGTTTATTCGCAATGCGGCCGGTAGTCATGTCTTCAATGCTTCCGGAAAATTGTCTATCCATGAAAGTGCTGATGTTTTGAGAAATGCGTCGCTCGTCTTGAGTGGCGATACAGGCATGATGCACATTGCCTCTGCTTTTGGAAAAAAAATTATCTCCCTCTGGGGATGCACTGTTCCCGGATTCGGAATGTATCCTTATCGGCCGCATCCGGCGAGCATGATTCTGGAACCTGTTGGCCGAAAAAAAAGACCCTGCTCCAAATTGGGCAATCGATGCAAATACGGAGAAAAAAACCGATGCATTGAACACATCAGCAACGATGAAATAGTAAGCGCTATTGAAAAGCTTTGGGCTCCACAAACAGTGCCTTCAGCTCAGTAGCTTCATCGGACAGGCTATTTTGTATCGCAAATAATCCGATATAAAAGAAAAAGCGCCATCCATTTTCTGAATGACGCCTTTTGTAATCTCATATTCGAAAATAGTTATACGAATGTCATTTATTTTCTAATTCAATAAAAAAATAAATATTACAGTGGTAAATGCCGATGCCTACAAACAAATAGGTCAATAAGGCGCAGCCGAAATTGGACTATATTGTTTGTGAAATCGGTATTACTTCCTACTCCACCACAAATTTTTTCGATTCACTGTAATCCTTTGCAGAAAGCCTCAGCAAATAAGCGCCTTTGGCTAATTGTATGGGAATCTCCATTCGCTGCCCAGGGACAAGCGTCGATGAATTCTGGCCAACAGATGCCACGACCTTTCCGAGCATATCTAAAATTTCCATTTTCACTCCTGTGGAATTAGTTGACCATGAATTTATTTTCACAAAGAGCATGTCTTTGGAGGAAATATTCGATACCAATTCCCAAGAGTTTGTTGTTGTCGTGTTCGATGAATTCAATATCGAAGTAGATACAGAAGTAAACTGACAAGTATGGTCTTCAAAAGTTGCGGTACTTGAATAATTCACAGCCTCTGGATTTTGACAACCGAATATTTC
>JANOVT010000373.1:0-14586 GCA_031417525.1 Flavobacteriales bacterium
ATCTGCGAAAGAGTTTTGATTATTCTGTTTTATCATTCTGTAATATTACACAAGCATATTAACCACGAAAACCAGTGTTATCAATACTTTCAAACGTATTGTCGCTCAAAACATCAGTGAATGCGCCTTGCAGCGTTCTCGTCTTTGCAACTGGCACAATGAAGCGGAAGAGCATCCAAATTGATTGCTCTCACTTTAGCAGTGGTTTATATCTGGTTCAAATGGGTGTTCTTGCAGAAAAAATTCTTATCGAAGATTGAAATAAACAAGGCAAAAAAGAACGAATAGAATACGGTATTTGTCAGCAGTACTAAATAGAATGACAATGGCTCAGGGTATGCGCGCCCATTTCATGGTGTAATGGTGTTCGGGATAGCTGATGTTCACTTGATAAATACCAACTGGAAGATCACTCAATTCAAAAACGAAATTTTTTCCGGACAAAGAATTTTTACTGAATACCAGTCTTCCATTACTATCGGTTATTTTTAATTCGGCATTTTTCAATGAATGGGTAGATTGAACATTAAGTCCGTCATTTCCCGGATTTGGAAAAAGTGTGATTTGATTTTCAAGATTGATTTCAGCAACATCCGTAATCACAATGTGAAAACATTCGCTCGTGTCCTGACATCCATTCAACTCCACTATCAAAGCGTAATTGCCGGTCTCAGACGGAATGTATGAGCCTGCTTCAATGGATACCAGATTGTTGCTATCACAATCCAAAAATGAAAAGTTCCCTTCGGTGTTTGTCGCTGTTAAGGTGGTTCCGTTGAGCGTAGCTTCTGCAACAATGGTGGTAATGGTAAGGTCCAGTGTCAGAACTGTATCACCCGGCAATTCTTGTGAATAGACGCCTGATTGCGTGAATGTTTCCCCATTGATGGTGTAACTATCACATGCAGAAATGGTCTCCGTGATGCTGGTGGTCGGTGCTTTTACTTTGGCAACATAAATTCCATCAGCACCACCACCGGAGAACGTTCTGCTCCATGCCACAATGATGTTTTCGTTTGATTTTAGTATGCTGTAATCCGCATAGAAGGGTGAAAACGAAAGTGTGGCAAGTGATGGTGTATTTGGCCATTCAAGTGTGCCATCTTGATTGAGCACTTGCGCATTGAAGCCATTCTCGCCATTGGATTCATTGGTCACTACCAGTTGACCAGATTCATTAAGAATACATTTAGGATAGGGTATGTAAGTGTTTTGGTCAAATACTTCGATACCATCCTGTTGCCACTGCATTTCTCCGGTGGCCTTTTCTATCTTCTGTGCATAGATGGCAGCGTTACCTACCACACCAGGTCTACCATCAGCCCAAACAATGTAGTAGTATGTATCGTCTTGCACCCAATGAAAACTTCCCTGATTGCCATCCGCAACACACACGTCCATAATGTCACCCCCCCAAGCCCAAGTGCCATTTCCGTTTAGTTTTCTCATGAATAAATCCACGTTTCCGTTCTCACCCGATGATTGAAAACAAACAGCAATGCCATCTTCATCACTCATAGCTGCATACTGATAGTTGATTCCGTTGGTGCCATCCAGCACATCAACAGGAGCAAAGGCCGAGTCGCCCGCTTCCGTAACCCGCATTACAAATGCATGCGCCCCCGCTCCATTGCCTCCAGTATAATAGAGATAAGTGTCGTTGCTGCCATCATAAGTCTTGTCAATGCCGCGTGAGCCTATGTAGTATTGGTTGCCTTCAGGCTCACCATCCTGTGTACCTGTGAGTATACCTTCACTTGTGAAATGAGTGAGCCTGCAACCATCAGATCCTCCGCAGTAGGTAGGAACAAGATTGACTGTGTAGTCTCCGTTTTCATTTCTGAAAAATTGAAAATTCTCTAAACCAAGAAAGTAATTTCCTGTGCAGCCATCCGATTTGGCAACGAGCAAATCTTCACTCCAAAGTTTTTCACCTTCATCATTCAGTTTTTGAAACCTCAACGAATCGGGTGCTATGCTGGTAGTGCCTGTGTGTACACCCATTATCATTTCACCATCTGAGTTGCTTCGAAAAACATCAAAGCTTTTTACAGTTCCGTAATTATTGAAAATGGAACGACCTCCGCTTTCCCATTGTTCGGTTCCATTTGCATCATAATGTTGACCATAGATGTCGGGATTGTAATAGTCCATTCGGCCATCCATCCAATACACAAAGGTGCCACCATTGCCGTCAGCAACCTGCCGAACGTTGTTTTGCACATTTATCGCATCGCTCACCAATTGTGGGTTTTCTGGGTCATAAATCCATTGGGCATCACTGTAGAGGTGAGCCATTGCAACAAGTGTTGCACTGAGTAGAAAATTTTTCATTGTAAGGAAGATTAAAAATGTAAGACAAAGATTTTATGCAACATACTACTTATGTATACAAGATGAGCGAACGGTAGTGATTTTGAGCTAACGGTAAACCCTGACGCACGCTGCCCCGAAGTGATTTGAAAACCTCTTCGGGGCTTAGGCGCAATGCATTCGTTTCTTCCTTACAAAAACTACTGAGCTATTGTGCCTTCACCCAAAGCAGCGTGCTTAGTTTATCCTTTTTACTGATTGTAATCTATACTATGTATTATGAATTGGCTACTATGCATTTGTTTCATTGCTAGCAGCGGAGTAATTATTGAATATACAGATTGACACACCTCCTTTGGATGTGCTGCCTATTGCGCATTCCTATATTATTTGATGAAAATACCAAGAAGTCCTTCTTGGAATGGAGTGCTACCCGGGTGATGAGCAACCCCATTCTTCCAATATACTCCGTTGGTGCCTACGCCATCACTACTGTATGAACCTGTGGCGTACACATCATCGTTGTCAACCACAATCTTTCCTGCGATTGGAGAAAGGGACATAAATGAAACTGCTGGTATTAAAGTAATGAAACCTCCATTTTTCCAATATCCTGATGAGCATGTTTGATTTTCATTCTTTCCTGCTATGTACACGTCATTTCCAACCACACATAATCCATGCGCCATTTCAGGAAGACCATCCTCCACCGTATATTGAGGTTCACCGTTCTTCCAAAGCATGTTGTTAGCCACACCAGAATCTGATACCACCACACCGCAGATATACACATCACCATTCGAAACTTCCACATCCATTGCCTCAGCATCTGTTTCGCCATCGGTGAGTTCTGTGCCAACACCATTGAGCCAATACATGGCAACGGGAGTGTTGTCAAATTCGGAAACATTTTGTGTACCTACCACATGTACATTCCCATTCTCCACATAAACACCGAAGGCCTTTGCTTCACTACTGCCATCCGACAGATTGGTAAGTCCTCCGTTCATCCACAGTTTTGCTACTTCTATTCCATCGGAATTTCTCTCATAACCCACTATGTAAACATTGTCATTGGAAATGAAAATATCTGTTGCGCTGCTATACGGTGCTGAGGTACCGTTTAGAAGAGTCTCCACTCCATTGAGCCAATAGGCGGGAAAAGTTAAAGAACCAGCATTAAATTCCTTACGCGAGCCTACCACATACACGTCATCACCTTCTACCCAAATGTTCTGAGCAACGGCATCTGTAGCTCCATTGCTGAGCGTGTTTTCAATACCGTCCTTCCAATACTTTGCTACGTTATTTCCGGCTGAATTTATTTCGTAGCCACAGACGTAAACTGATTTGGTAGCTGGAGTTGTGGTGTTTGAATCATCTGTTGTTTCGTCCTCTTCCTTCTTGCATCCGTTCAGGATTGCAGCCGCCATGATAAACATGATAGCGGTGTGTTTGAATGTCTGTATTTGTTTCATTGTTTTGTGTTGTTGTTGGTCCATCGCTTGCGCCCGTGGTTATAATCGTTCAATCCATACGGAGTTATGCATCGTTATATGTTTGGAAATAATCTAATCATCCTGCTTAGTCAAATTACTCTTTGATAAATGTAAAATTATAGTGTCGCTCGTCATCACCAATCACAACGTTGTACAACCCATAAGAAAGCTCACTTACATCCAAGTTGAATTGCTGGAATGAGAGGTTGTTCGTAGTGTTTTGTAATTGACCTATGGCATCATACAATGTGATACTCACATTTTTCAATGGTGAATCAGAACGAATGTTGAGCGCATCACTCGCAGGATTTGGATAAAGAGAAATGGAAATGTTCCCTTTCATTTCTTCTACTCCAATCGGTACAAGCAAGAAACAATTGGTTGTATCTACACAAGAATTGTATTCCTGAATAAGTGCATAGTTGCCGGTAACTGCTGCAACAAATTCATTTGTACCAGTAGCCACTATTGTTTCTGTGTCGCAGTTGTACCAACTATTTTCTCCCTCCGTATTTGCGGTGAGTGTATATCCATTTTGTGTAGCATTAGGAATCTGACTGATGATTTCTAAATCCAAAATGAGAAGTGAATCACCTGGAAGTTCAATTGTGTAAACTCCACTTTGGGTGTAAGTAACATCATTGATGAAATAACTGTCGCATGCTGTTACGCTTTCGGCAATCTCTGTCACTTGCGGATAAACACGTGATATATAAATTTCATTTTCGAAGTTGCTTTTCTGCCAGGCCATTATCACATTCTCACCCGATTGAATCATTTTGAAATCTTCTGAGCCCTGACTGAGACTTGGGATGCATTGAACGATTCCATTTGGTCCCCATTGCACACTGCCATCATCCAACACTTTGTGTGCAGTCATCCCAGTCACATTTGATATATGGCACACAATCATGTCACCGTTGTTGTTGAATGTAAATTTGGGATATGCGACGTAGGTGTTCAAGTCTGCTACTTCAATGCCATCTGCTGTCCACAGCACTTCGCCATCCAGACTAAAACGTTGTGCATAGATGGCAGCATTGCCAACTACACCCGGTCTGCCATCGCGCCATACTACGCTCACTTCATTATCGTTCAGTTGCATATAGAATGCATCTTGAGCACCTTCTGCGGTGCAGATGTTTAGCGTAACATCATCCCACAATTGATTGCCTGCATTGTCGAATCTTCTTGCGTAAATGTTGCCGCCTGTTACCCAGGCCAAAGTCACTCCATTTTCATCACTCAAAATGCGATACATGTAATTCAAATCTGTGGGGCCGGAGGTCATGTTGACACTGGGGAAGATGATGTCACCATTAGCAGAACATCGAAAGAGATACGCTTCGTAGCCATTGTCGAAACCTGTGAATGAAACGAAGATGTCCCCAGTATCATCATAAGTGGGTTGCAAGTTCCAACCCCCAGCACTAGGTATCTCCACGCCATAATACGGAGAGAGTAACTCGCCATCGGTGGTGAAACTTGACAAATACAATTTCGTGTAACCACCACACACTGTTGATTCATACACCAAAAGATAGAAGTCGTTGGAGATAGTCATTTGCAAGTTTTGCATGCTCAGAATGTAGGTTGGAGGAGAGCAGCCATCTGTTTGTGCAACGGCAAGGTCTTCTACCCATGTAGCACTTCCATCCTCGTTCAATTTGCGCACACGCAACGAGTCTCCTGGCAGCGAACCGGTAGTATAAGAAGCAATAAAAAGTTCTCCATTCGCCTCGTTTAGAAAAGTGGTGTACTTGGATATAGACGCTGAGTAATCCAAAATTTCTCGTCCATCATTTTCCCACTGCGCAACACCATCGCTGTTGTAGTGTTGGGCATATACATCACCATTATTAGAATCAATACGGGTATCACGCCAAAAAACATACACGCCACCATTGCCATCGGGGTGCGTTTGCACATTCATGCGTGAGTTGTCTTCGCTAGATACTAGTTGCGGATTGTTTGGGTCTGAAGTCCACTGTGAGAAAGAGCAGGCTGTGGTCAACAGGCAGTAAGCGATGACAACAATGACCTTTGTATGTAGAATTTTTTTCATTGTAAGGAAGAATTAAAAAGTTTATAGTGCGAAGGTGGATTTGATTGGGCCAGAAGAATGTGTTCATTGAGTAATCGAAAGTTATTTTGAGTGAATGGTCGTAGCGAGGTAAACCCCTTTAGGCTTACCATTCACAATCACCATTCATGCGATTGATTAACCTTTTACAAAGGACTTGGTAATCACTGATTGATTTGTGCGCACCACAATGAGGTATGTGCCTGCAGCAAATTCTTGTATAGAAATTTGTGTTGTTGAGTTTGTCATTTGTCTTGACATCACCACACGTCCGAAACAATCATACACGGTAAATGAGCTATTACCACCGGTACCAAGCACTCGCACATTCAACACATCGCGTGTTGGATTAGGAAATAAATTGAGTTCGATGTTGTGTAATATTTCCTCCACACCTACCACAAACGAAACACACTCCGAAACCACTTCACAATCCTCTTGCGTGATGGTCACTTGATAATCGCCATTTTGTGTGGGTATGAAAATTTGTGATGAGCCGAGAACTGTTTGTTCACCACAATGAGTCCAGGCATAAGTAGCGTTGTCTTGTGCAGCGGTGAGTGTATTGTCAACGGCAATTAATTCATTGCTCAAAGCATTCAATTGCAAATTGATATAGATGATACTGTCACAACCATCTTCGGCAATAAGCATCTGAGTGTAAGAACCTGCTGTTGTATAAGTCTCACCATTCAATTCATAACTATTGCATGCACTGGCATTTATTGTTTCTTCATGTGGTGTTTGACAGATGGAAACAATTGCAATCGGTTGATGAAAGCCTTGTGTCAAAAAGTTTTCGCTGCCTTCACCAGTGAAAGTGATGACTTCGCCCATGGTGCAATCTGCTTGAATGCTGCTGCCAGTGAATGAAATCCCAAAGGAACTGATTACGTTTCGCTCCAAGGTTTGTGCACTGATACAAATGCTCATACAGAGAACTTGTGTCGCAAGAAGAATGAATTTTTTCATGGCTGCTTACTATAACTCGATTATGGCATTGTGTATTCAATTGTAGCACTCAACATATACATCCATGAATAGGCTGGGGGAATGTCGTCAGTGCCAAGAGATAATACGAGCATGTAAGCATATCCATTATTATTCACCGCAGCAGACGTAATACTTGTAGTTGACGCAGCCGTGTAAGTGTCACTATTGCTGCTTTGAACTGCTGCCATATTTGTCCAGCTCGTCTCATCAGTTATGCTGTACTTTCTTAACTGCAACACAAAATACTGTCCGTCCGCATAATCTTTAAACCGCGCAGTAAGTTTTGTAACTAGTGCCCCTTGAGGCAAATTGATGGCACAATATGCTCTCCCACAATCTCCATCATGACGAATGGCAGGATGGTCCACCTCCCAATTTTCATAGACAACGAAGTTGTCGTTGCACTCATCAGAAAAGTGGAAAGCCACTCCCATGAATGTTAGATATTGTGTGCTGAAGTATGTGTTATCTGCATACACCTGCCCGTCCTGATTGGCATATAGGGGTCTGCTGCCAGTTCCGGTTGCAGAGTTTAAGTAGAGTATTTCTGTGTTGGTAATGGTCGCATCAAGCCCAATGATTTGTGCACCTGTGGCCACTACATTTCCTGCGTAAACATCATCTGCGCTCAGTTCTCCATTCACATCCACTCCGGTGCTATTCACGGTCAACTTTGTGCTTCCATTTCTTTTTACCAGAATGTCATAGTTCTCCTTCTGGTCAATGGTCATTTGCCCCACAGTGTTAACCCCAACATGTGCACCATCAGTTGAGGTATGCCCCGTAATCGGTGTGGTCCATTTTGTATAAACATCGCTTCCGACATTCACATTTGCCAAATGCAAAGGACTCATCGGGTTAGTTGTTCCAATGCCAATGTTGCCATCCCCAGCAATGCGCATACGCTCAGCGAAGTTGGTTTGGAAAAGAATGGACCCATTTTCAAAGTTGGATAAATACACATGTGAATTGTCTGAATCCTGACCGATGTAAAAGCCATCGAGAAAAGATGAACCTGTAAATGTGGTAGTCAATCGCAATCCTTGCTTGTTATGTAAGTGCAATCCATTAGCCGGAGTAGAAGTGCCAATGCCGATATTACCACCCAGTCTCCATGCATTGGTGGCATTGCTGCTCCAAACGCCATCTGCTGAGGATGCAGGGGTTTGCGGTGACCATCCTAAACCATCCCATTGCAATATCTGCCCTGCAGTAGCACTCATTTGTGCAAGCTCAGTTGAGCCAACTGCTCCACTAGCAATTTCCGTTGCACCAACGGCATCATTGGCAATCTCGGCTGCACCTACTGAATTGGATGCAATCTGCAAATTGTTATACAAACCTGATACATCTCCACTATGCGGTGTGATGTTGGTGATGTCATTTGTTGCATCGGTGTCACCAGTATTTGTTATTGCATTTCCTGCAATTGAAATTCCACTTCCTGCTGTGTAGGTAGTTCCTGTTGGTAGCGTAACACTTCCACCTCCATTGCTGAGTGAAAGATTACTTCCACTCAAAGTGAGCGCTTGTATTTCATTCGTTGCACTTGCATCAGGCAGCGCAACTGTACCACCACCATTGCTCAATGAAAGATTACTTCCACTTAACGTGAGTGCTTGAATTTCGTTTGTTGCACTTGCATCGGTTGCAGAAATAGTATTTCCAACGATGTCGATTCCACTGCCCTCAGTGTAAGTATTTCCAGTTGGTAGCGTCACACTTCCACCTCCATTACTCAATGAAAGATTGTTTCCACTTAATGTGAGTGCCTGAATTTCGTTTGTTGTACTTGCATCGGTTGCAGAAATAGCATTTCCAACAATGTCAATACCTGCACCTTCAGTATATGTTGTTCCCGTTGGCAGCGTCACACTTCCTCCTCCATTGCTGAGTGAAAGATTTATTCCACTTAGAGTGAGTGCTTGGATTTCATTTGTTGCACTTGCATCTGGTACGGTTACTGAACCACCTCCATTGCTAAGAGAAATATTAGCTCCTGCGATACTCAATGCTTGTATCTCATTTGTTGCACTCGCATCGTTCGCAGAAATTACATTTCCTACGATGTCGATTCCTGAACCTTCAGTATATGAAGTTCCAGTTGGCAACGCCACACTTCCACCTCCGTTACTCAGTGTAAGATTGTTTCCACTTAAAGTGAGTGCTTGGATTTCGTTGGTGTTGCTTACATCACCCGTGTTTGAAATAGTAGTGCCTGCAATGCTGATGCCTGCACCTGCGGTGTACGTTGTGTTGTTGTCTGTTGCGGGTGACCAAGCTGTTCCGTTCCACTCCAGCACTTGGCCACTTGTTGCTCCTGTTGTGTTCACATCGGTTAATTCATCCAGAACGACATCAGTTGCTTTTTTAGAAGCCATTGCAAAAGGCACACTCATCAACTGCTGTGTACCGATATCCACAAAACCATCACCTAAGTCCACTTCAACTTGCATGAAAAAGGAGGAAGTTGCGTGCCACGGAACTGCATCAAATGTTGCCTGGTCGGGCACGCCTTCTCCGATGATCAAGTTGACCAATCCAAATTGATTGGTGGTTGTGTTGTGTGTTTCTTGATAGACAATCATACCATCAAATGTATTTTGATGGATGCTCATGCGCAATGACAAATTTGTATTAGCGGCAACTTCGCCCGCCCCATTTCTGATGGCAGCTTGGTAGTTGAAACCGCTGGGAATCTGAGCTCTCAGCATCACTGATGTTACCAATAATAAGATGCTAATCACTTTGCATTTTGAATTGACCGTATTTCTCATAGGTTTGATTTTTGATTCGTTTAGCGAAAATGTAGCCTTCGAAATGAAAACATGCATTTGTTTGAGTAAACGAATGCCATATTTATTGAACGGTAAAACCATGGAACTGCTGACGACGCATTGGCATCGCTACGTAATTCGTGATCTTCACTTTGCCATTGCTCGTTGCATTTTCTCCAACAAGTTTGTTATGCATATGAATGAATGCTATGCGGGTCTTGGGAATTTAGCGGAAGTAAGACATGCAATCGAATAGGGTTAGTATCAGAATGCCCGGATTATTCTTGAGATGATGGATAAAAGGAAGGGAGTTTCATGATATTCAAATGGTCTGTTACGTTTGAATCGTGAGCGTATCAAGTTGGGGTTTGAAAATTATACCGGGGTTGAATTATTCATCCAGGCTAAACAGTCGAGGCAGCATATTCTATTTTTTTTGAAGTTCAATAGTCTGTTTGCTCATTGAACGCTGATCGAAACCGATTGATCTATTTTTTCGGTCGTTTCTTGGCTGATGAGTCTTGATCCAATTGAACTTCTTTTAGCTCAGTAGGCTAGTGAGACTTGCATGAGTCATTTATAGGGGTTTGAGAAGCCCACATGACCAAGGAACAAAATTGTTGGGGGTGACTAGGCTATTTATGGCTGATTATGAGCCAATTAACATTGTTTTTGTGGTCATTTGATCAATGTCATCTTTTATCTCCCTTTTGGTATCGTACCTTGCGGTCTGAAATTTTTTTTGATAACCCTGTAAATCAATATATTTTAATGTCTATCGTCGCGTTCAACACCAAGGAACACCCTTTTTTCGATGAGTTAAAGAAGCGTGTCGACAGTTATTTCGAAAGAACCAAAAAGAACCGTTGGGGTAACTGGAGTATTTATCTTAAATCGGCTGTGCTGATTTCTAGTTTCATAGCTCTATATGTTTTGCTCGTATTCGTGGATTTACCTACTTGGTTGTCCATTACACTTTGCTCAATTATGGGTCTTACCTTAGCGGGTATCGGTTTTAATTTGATGCATGACGGTGCCCACGGAAGTTATTCCAATAAGAAATGGCTCAATGAAATAATGAGTTATTCTCTCAATATTGTGGGCGGAGATGTTCAGCTTTGGAAAACCAAGCACAATATGATCCATCATTCCTTCACTAATATTGAAGGTCATGATGATGATATCAATATACAACCTATGCTACGAACGAACGATAGCCAACCAAGATATTGGTTCCATCGTTTTCAGCATATTTACGGCTTCTTTTTGTACAGTCTTACTTATTTCTCTTGGATTTGGAGAGACGATTTTCAAAAGTATTTTACCAAGCAAATTGGAGCAACAAAATTGAGAAAATTCACCACAAAAGAACACATCGTTTTTTGGGCAACTAAATTGACTTATGTCTTCACGTTTTTGGTATTGCCTATGATGACTAAAGGCGTTGGTGCTACATTGTTAGGTTATACTATCATGACTGTTGTTTGTGGAATTGTCATAGCTGTTGTGTTTCAGTTGGCACACGTTGTCGAGAATGCAGCATTTCTTGATCCTTCCAAAAGTAATGGTCGCGTAGAAACGGAATGGGCGGTACATCAAATCAATACTACCAGCAACTTTGCAACCAGAAGTGGAATTGTACATTGGTTAACAGGTGGGCTCAACTATCAAGTGGAGCATCATTTGTTTCCTAGGATCTCACACGCGCACTACCCGGCGTTGAGCAAGATTGTGAAAGAAACCTGCCTTCAGTTTGGAATCACCTACAATGAATACAAAACGGTATATCAGGCGGTGCGATCTCACACCATACATTTGAAAAATGTGGGTCGATACGACTAGAATATTATTATGAAATAAATGGCCTTGTGAATTTTAACAGGGCTTTTTTTTGTCCTATCATTTTTAATGGCAGAAGAAATTTCTGTTGGGAAGGAGAATTTCAATGTGTTTGAGGATGCATATTTATCATTATACGCATTCAGGCAATGGCACACAAGCTTTGCATCATCATAAAATATGAGCTGCTTCAAATGGACAAAAATGTTTCTTAGACCATGTCCCAAGTCCTTTGCAGAGAAAGTTTACAACCGGCGATTTGGGCATATGGGCTTTGTCCTTCCAATGGTTTTATTTCGAAACTGACAATTCCGCGATTGTCTTTTCCTAAATATCCGATTTCCAACAAAGCTCTCGGAAAGTCTGCCAGCATCTCAATGCTCACATTGGTTTCAGAGGCTCCGAAGTATGGATGAATATCACCATAATAGGGACTATGTGGATTTAGAGAACAATTCCCAATTTGCAAATACGCCAAAAAATCTTTCACCAGATGAGTGGTTTCTGATGTTTTTTCTTTCAATAATGGATAGTGACTCAGGTCCGTGATGATTCCAAAGTTTTCATATTTAGTTCTCACTTTTTCTTCTAGTTGCACCGTACCTTTTGCAGAACCGATCAGACAATTTTTTACAAAGTGAATACTATCGAAATTTTCTATGCACAAGGTGATACAGGATGGAGCTGCATATTCACAAAGCTCCATAAACGATTCTGCCAGAAGTTCTTTTGCTTTTTCAATGTTTAACCCGACGGTGATGTGTCCACTCACCGAACCGCAATGTTTTGCACCCCATTGTGCAGTCTGATCAATGCCCACTTTCATGGCATCGACCGCTATTTTATGCTGAATGGTATCTGCGCTACCCAAATCCAAACCGGAGAAAAAAGGTTCACGCCTGCCCCACAAACAACGGCGTTACTTGTGCCCGTTGTAACAGAGACACACAACTGGCGCGCACCACCGGATCATTGATTGGGACAACTTCTATGGCGTCAAAGTATGGATCTGTTGCCAGCGTGGTCAATGTTTCCAGCATGGGGCCCGCTCCGTGAAGGCACAAATGAAACATCATAATGTGTACCATGTTGGTGCGCATGAATTGGTGCAAAGGTTCACGCATGAAAGTGCTGTTTTTGATTGCGTTGAAAATGTAACGTACAAAACAAATGGAATCATCACGTTGGATTTTGGACTACTCCAGATTGCTAAAACAGCTCTCCGTGATGATGCGAATAATTACTTTTTGTTTATCAAATGAACTTGCATTTGAAGGCGCATTGGGAATTAAAAGCATGGTATCTTCGGTAAAGGGGGTTTTTCGGTTGAACGACAAAGCGCAATCAAAGAGGTTCCAAGTACCTATGAGATGGGTCCTAATCGATTTTTTTTTCGGCTGATTTTGGATGAAACACGCACCTGTACGTATTTCTGTTTTGCGTTAGGGGTTGGCGTAAGTGTTTTATATTGCCTCCATGATACGGCTCGTTATATTTATCGTGCTGCTGCTGTCAAGCAAGGCCTTATCCTCGCAAGATGCCAATATGGTTTCTTTGTATTTGAAGGATTATGAAAAGGCAACTTCTGATAGCTCAAGATGTCATTTTTTATGGCAGGCGGCATTTAACAGTGCATATTCTGATGCACAGCAAGGCGTGGAATATGCCAAACAGGCGCTTGCAATCGCAACCCGAATCCGAAATACCAAGTTAATAGGTGACTGTGAAAATAGTTTGGCTCTTTGTCTTGAAAATGCGGGCCAATTGGACAGCGCATTGGTTCATTATCAAAAAAGTCTCTACGCTTTAAAAGTGAGTGGCTATAGTTGTGAGGCAGCCGGCGTACACGCTAATATAGGAGGGCTTCAGAAAAAATTGAATGATGTAAAAAGTGCATTGATATCATTTTCGGAAGCTGAAGAAATCCAAAAAAATTGTCCTGACATAGGTTATCACGCGAGTACACTTTATTCTATTGGAGCATGCTACAATACCTTAGAGAATTTTACAATGGCCCTGCAATACTTCAACCAATCTCTGGAGATTGAGAAACGGGTAATGAATATTTCAAAGCAGGGAAATGTGCACAATGGAATGGCCAATGCATATCTGGGATTGATGGATTTAGAAAAAGCTGATTCGGAATACAGAAATGCGGAGAAATGTTACATAGAGTCTGGCAATACTTATTACCTGGCATACGTATATGAAGGTTTTGCCCAGCTTTTTGACAAACTGAATTTACTCGATAGTGCCGTTTATTATTGTAACGAGGCGCTACAGATATTTGATTCTTTAGATGTGAAATTCGATGTGGTATACGAGAGTACCCTCCTGGCCAGTTATCTCATAAGGAACAAGCAAGTGAATGATGCAGAGGAAATTTTAGAGCGCGTTCTGGCTTTAACTTATGAAGAAAATTTGCCGTATGATCGTGAAAAAATTCTTACCCTGCTATCTGAAACGTCTCATGAACGATTGGATTTTAAATCAGCCTACAGCTACTTCGTGGCAGCAACAAATCTTAGGGATAGTCTGCATTTGAATGATCAAAAGACCGAACTCGCTGAACTTGCCGGAATATATGAAACTGAAAAGCGCGACAGACAAATCGAATTGGAACAAGCTGAGAATCTGAAGCAAAAGATTGAAAATGAAAATCAAAAACAATTGAAGTATTTTTTCATGGCGGGCAGCGGAATGCTGCTGATTCTGGCTCTCGTATTGTTGGGAAGGTATCGACAAAAAAGACGCTCATCTAAACTTCTGACCGAAAAGAATGAATTGATTGAAAAGGAAAAGTTGCGTGCAGAAAAAAGTGAAAAAGTAAAACAACAATTTCTGGCGAATATGAGCCATGAGATTAGAACTCCGATGAATGCCATCACGGGTCTTTCCAGATTGCTGATGGATAGAAAACATGATACCACTACAACGGAATACTTGCGGGCCATTCATCATTCAGGTGAAAACCTGAACGTCATTTTGAATGACATTCTTGATCTTTCAAAAATGGAAGCCGGAAAATTGAGTATTCATAAACGCCCCTTTCACTTTTTTCTGCACGCAACTTTTCCTTTTC
>JANOVT010000374.1:0-3125 GCA_031417525.1 Flavobacteriales bacterium
ATTTCATTGGTCACATCGGCCCACGTGCTGCCGTTGTCGCCGCTATAGTGTAACTGGGGTGAATCGAAAATAGAATAGTCTACCGAATAATTACCGGATTGAATGAGAATTTCATCATCAGACAGTGCATAGAATGAAGCCACGCCGGTGCTCCAAGCTGTATTGAGTGTTGCCCAAGCGAGGCCGTTGTTATTGGAAAATAAAATTGCACCATCGACTCCGCCAGCTACATAAATGGTATTTTCTGCGGCAGACATCGTCATGCCGTAAGGCATTTCCGGCAGATTAGCAACGATTGCCGACCACGAGTTACCTGCATTGGTGGAGGAATAAAGCCCGGTATTGGTTGCGGCAAAAAGATCCGCACCAACTGCGGAAACCTTAGAAGGATAAGTGCCTGGTGCAAAACCATTGTCCAGCTGACTATAAGTAATACCACCATCTAGTGATTCGTAAAGTCTGCCATTGACAATAGTGAGGACCTTGTCATCGAAGATCAATACCTGGCTTGTGGAATAAGAGGAATTGGGCAAAATGCCTGTCGAACTTGAAGCCCATGATTGTCCGCCATCATGCGAGAAAAAATTTCCGCCACCTGCTGTGCCCAAATAAATGTTGTCGCCAGAAGCAGTAATACATGAAGATTCATAACTGGTCCATAGATTAGGATAGGTTTGCCATGTCAGGCCATCATCGCTGCTGTGACAAACACCATCAAAACCACCCAACCGTGTTCCGACGTATAACTCATCACCGTCCAATGCGATACAATTGATTTCATAATTCTTTAACCCATTGTTGCGTGCTGCCCAATTTCCGCCATTGTTGGTGCTGCGGAAAACTCCACCATACTGTGTTCCGACATAGATTTCTTCTGCGTTGTTCGCATAGCAACTTACATAACCGCCATGCGGACCGTTCGTCTGCTGCCATTGAGCGTTGGTATGAATGGGAACAGCAAACAGGAAAAGAATGCAGCAAATTGTAAAGAGGATCTTCATGTTGAATGGTTTTTAATGGTGTTACACATTCCAAGATGATTTTTTAAAAAAAATTCCACAATCAAAGTGATAACTATTTTTTTCTTGCGACAATAGCATGATAAAAAAAAACGTGATGAGACTCTCAATCAGTGAGGTAGATGTCCAGAAAAAAAAATAAATTTTGAGCGATGGAAAAGGGTTGATAAAGGCAGGTGTGATGACACTTTTGATTGGAAGTTTGCTAATGCCAGAGATGTGGTGGCATGTGTATTTGGAAGTGGAGTATGGAAATTCTGAACTAGACTTTTAAAGGCTGTACAAATGGACTTCGTAATTGGCAAATGCCAACAACATGCAAGGCTCGGGCTGGTCGAAATGGAGTTAGAAAAGTCTAAGTTAGTCTTTTGAAGCCCGCGCCATTTGGGTAGTGTTTTTTCATGAGGAGTTACAAGAATACGAATCTGAATCGATTTATTTCACTGAAATTCCATGTGATAAATCGCTCATTCTTTTTAGGTTTCTTTTATTGGTAAGAATTTGATTCACATAAGATTGAATTCCTTAGAACCGAAAGCCTAACAGAATGGCAATTCTTCCAGGTTCAAACAGATATTTCCGGCTCCTGGTGATAACCAAATCACCGGAATCTGAAATCTGCTTTTGGATATTGTTTTGAAGGAAGTAGGAGGGATTGAATTGGGAGATCAATTCAAGTCGATGCCCAATATTCACTCTTACACCAATAGGTATCCGGAAACCGAATTTGTGTGTAGTCGTATTACTCTGCAACAGAATCGTTGATTTTGATTCAGAATATCCGTTGCTATTCACTATGAATTTCGTTGTATTTGATGTTCCCAAACTGCTGGCGGGAAGATAATAGAACACAGGCTCTTCTGGAGAGAATTGAAGCTTTGCCAGACCCACCATTGCCTGCACACTAAAAAATAACCCGATTTTTTTTTGGTAGTCAGACCATTCAAATCCTGCGCTCCATTCATATCGTCCTGCATTTTTTGCTGAGTTGGCGCAATAGACTAATGTATCAGGAAATACATAACAAGTATTTTGAACCTCATATTCCATAAAGGATTTATGTCCGCCAATAACAAACTTTGATTCAGAATTCAAACTCCTTTTGTAATATAATTCGAGAATGTCACCTTCCTTACTGATTCCCGGAGTGATATTAATATTGATGAGATTTCTATAGGTTGGAATGGAGTCAGCTGGATTTGATTGAGAAATTATATTCGTGGCCATGCACTGAATCAAAGTGATCAACAATACCTGAATTTTGATTTTTCCCAATTCTTGAAGGATTAAGGTTTTATAAAATGAGTTCTTTTGAACGCATTACGTTCTGAAATTATTGCTCTTGAACACCAAGACGTCTATTGCATGAAGACGCTTTGTGAGCGGATGCTGGCTAATCACTTTCGCTTAGAAGTTGCAAATTGCGAACAACATGATAGGCACGGGCTGGTGGAAATGAAGTTTGAAAATTCTAATCTACTCTTTTAAAAACCGCGCCATTGGCAGACGCAAGCACACGATTGTGGAAGTGAAGTGTGGAAACTAATTTTAAAGCACCAGGCGGTGCTGATGGTAAGTTATTTTAACCGATGATTTTCTCAGTCATCGTCTTTTCTAATTCCAATTGCGCAATTTTTACTTCCAGCTGATATTGCGGAAGTTTGCCGTTTATTTCCATTTCCAGAACCTGACGGCTTAGTTCTAAGCGTATCCAGCTTATTTGTGTAGCATTGACCTTTCGTGAGTCGATTTCATTCAGAGGTAAGGATAGCAGATGATCAAAATATTCTTTGGCAATAGCGGCTGACCGATAAGCTTTCTGCATGCTTGTGAGCACCCTTTTACAACGCAAAATCGATTCTAATAATACATCGTGTCGTTGACGAAGTAAATCACGATCTTTTTCCGATAATGATCCACCCGGATCTCTATCCACTGAATTTGACTCATCTAATTTTCTCATTTCGTCGGTGATCCAACCAAGTGGACCCAGAGGAATGCTAGCGTTTCTGAACAATTCGAGAACGCTGCAAGGCGCATTCACTGATGTTTTGAGCGACAATACGTTTGAAAGTATTGATAACACTGGTTTTCGTGGTTAATATG
>JANOVT010000375.1:0-6943 GCA_031417525.1 Flavobacteriales bacterium
CTAAGACTACAAGAAATGGCTATTTAGGAATGAAAACAAAACGATTATTTATAAAGACAACGCCAACACTATGACGAATTACCGAAAAAAGCGGACACAGATTTATGAAATCAAAAGTTTTCTGTTTTGCAGCGGTCTCAAGACAGTTTGACCCCATGCGTTTTTAATGGTTAGCTGAGCATCTATGAATTCAACAGGAATGTTCACAAAAATGTGTCCTTTGGTTGGATTCGGATAAACACTGAATCCGGTAATACTGCTATTTTCCATTCCCACAAATGCCACTGACATGGCATCACTCACATCATCACAACCATTCTCATCCACGACCATTACACTATAGTTTCCTGTCTCGGCAATTTCATAATTCTGTTGTGTAGCATCGACAATTTCATTTCCATTTAAATACCATTGATAAGATGCAGCGTCATTTGCAGTAAGCATATTTCCGTTTAAAGTGAAACTTGCCATAGCCGTGTTTGCGGTCAACTGGAAATCCTGTGAGTATTCACAAAGTGCATTTGAAGCGTGCATCGTAAGCGTACCACTTTCGTTAACAGCGTGCGTGTAATTTCCTGTTCCAACTTCATTTCCATTAAAACTCCAGGTGAGATTTTCGATCCAGATTGCGTTGTTGCCGCAAGATATTTCTTCGCCTGAGCAAACAGAAGTTTCGCTGACGATTCCTTGATGGAGATCAGCGCATTCATAAATGGTATTCAATGTAACGTTTGTTGCCATTCCCGGATTGAGGTCAAAATAAATGGTGGCCTGATTCGAAATAACCGTTCCGGCAGGCAGTCCTTCAATTGGCGTTATACGGAATGTGAAGAAGCCATGGCTTTCTGTAGGGTTGAGGTCTGTGAAGGACAAATTGATTTCGGGGAAGGAAACAACCAACAATCCATTGGGTGATAATGTTATTTGATGTGCATGTGAAGCCGAGATAGAATGCAAGGTTGTAAGATCCAATTGGCTACTCAGCATGTCTTCAATGTGAACATCAATAGCATCCGCATTTCCAATGTTTTCGAAAAAAACAGTGTACTCCAATTCGCCATTTGGCAATAAATATCCATTGCTGGTTATCCCGTTGTTTTCGATCAATTCATTTGGATCAAGGGAGCATGCAATGATCTGAGATTGGTTCAGAGTGTGTGAAAAAAGAATTGTTCCGGTTTCATCTTCAACAGTTGTAACCAATGTTTGATTGATGCTCTGCCCGATATATTCAACCGAAGGTGATTCAACATCAACACTGAAATCCATTGTTGCACCGTAGTATAAGTTGGAATAATTCCATGTAAGTATGTTGCCATTGATGTTATCCGGCTCAGGAGAAGATTGAATGAAACCAAAAAGCGGGTCCAATTCATAAGTAATCTGACCAGAGTCAATGGTGTTACCTGTATTGGTTACATTGATCCAATGGGACTCGTATCCGGAACAAACGCCACCTAGATTGGTAAGAACTCCTTCAACCAATGGTTGACTACCGTTTGGAGAAAGCGCAAAGAAAACTTGTGCCGTCGGATTTAATTCATCGAGAATGACTGATTGAGTCCATGATGTGGTTGCATTCCATAGATCGCTATTCGGATTAATTGAAGAAGTAATTTCACCTGGTAAGCCAAAATAAACATACTCTCCAAGTTCATTTGCAAACAAATATCCCAAATCATTGCTCAAGCTGATTTGAGCATTTGCATAACCATTTTCGCCAATGTCTTGAACACCATTTGCATTTGCATCGATGAATACATGGTATTCTATTTTGTAAGGAGAATCTGAAATGTTGATGGAAGAGTTCAAATAGGCTTCTGCCAATTCCCCGTCGCCAACGGTGTATAATAGATCATACATATTGTCACCATCCAAATCCAAAGTTTCAATATCCCTTAAATAATAGCCTTGAATTTCGAGGTTCAATTGAATAGAAGAATCAAAAGTTCCATTGCCATTGTTATTGATTAGAAACATCTTTGTGGGTGTTCCAAAAACACCATATACAATATCCATATCACCATCCAGATCAAAATCTGCGGTCACTGCGTCTATAATGTTAGTGGCAGTGACCAAATTTGAAATAGTATAAACAGTGCCGTTGTATTTTATTAGTCTGAGTTTTTCGGTGGCATATGCATTAGCGATATTGCCGTAGATCATGCTTTGATAAAGAATGTCTTCCCGGCCATCGTTATTAAAATCTTTGACAGCAAGTTGCATATCGACATCCAGACTGCTATCAACTACCACTTCAATGGCAGTATAATTTCCTGTGCCGTCTCCTTCCAGAATATACCCATTCCCGGGTTGGATAAATGAGATATCCATGAAAGAATCGCCGTTGAAGTCGCCCATCAGCAAGGAGTTTCCATCCCTTTGTTGAGAATTGCAATTATCACATGTACAAGTGAAAATAACACCCTGGAACTCCCATCCCATAGTGTTACTGTATTTATATTTATGCAAATTCAAATTGTCATCGTTCCACAAGAGGATTAACAAATCCTGTACTCCATCAGAATCATAGTCCATTGGAGTAATGTCCCTTATATAAGTATCCGGAAAGGTCAATAGATCGAGACTTAAATTGAAGTTGTTTTCACCCATGTTCATATATCCAAGTATGCTGGAATTGGGACCACTGAAACCATAACTGGTCTGTAAAAAATCCATATCACCATCGAAATCGAAATCGAAGAACTTTCCCTTTTGCAAATAAGACGTTTTTATAACATCCATAAACATATTCCCTTCAAGGCCACCATAACTATTCAAGTCGAGATGGTGTATACCATATGTACTCATGCCAACAACATCAGTCTGAAGGTCATTATCAAGGTCAGTCGTATAGATGGTCGATCCGAAAGCACAACTTTCGCATTCAATGTTGTTGGGTAGTTGCTCACCATTAGTATCCTGTAAAAAGGTAATCAACTGCATATACGTGCCAACTGCATCCGGTCTTCCGTCACCATTTATCTCAATCCACCAAACATCTGGTTGGTTGACGGGTCTGTCCATGATAAAACCGGCCCACACAAATCCGGTGTCCGTATTTTCCATCCAATAGACTGCACCAGTCTCATCTAAGATCAAATCCAAATCGCTATCACCATCATAATCCACCACCCTGTCCTCCAAGTCTGACTGATGTACATTCAACACAATTGGCACATCGTAGACTTCGGGTGATGCGGGAATACCTGAGCCGGTGTTATAATAAATTTTTAATTGAAAATCGCCAACTCCCTCTATGGCTATATCGACGAAAGTATCGCCGTTAAAATCGGCCAATGCCCACGAGACATAGTAGTAGAAATCAGTGATATCAACTGGACTCGAGAAGGAGCCTGTACCATCATTGAATCCGCATGCCAACGAATAACTTTGATTATTGCGCATATAGACCATGTCCAGAAAACCATCGCAATTAATGTCTGAGAGCTCCATGCGAAAACCTTGAACACCACCTCCTGGTATGGCATTCGAAGTGAAGTTTCCTGTTCCGTCATTTAGTAGTGACAAAAAACCAGCTGGTCCAGGTTCAAAAACGAAAGGGTTATAAAGCAACAAATCATTGTAGCCGTCATTATTGAGATCACCGACTAACGGCATAAAGTCCTCGGAATTTTCGTCTATATAAAAGTGAACGTTTGTAAAGGTCATACCTATGTTTTCCAGCCATCGATTTTCCAGAATAATATCTTGATCCGAATCACCATCCATATCGCCTGTAAGTGGTGTTGCCCAGTTGATGGTAGCCGCAAGTTCTTGCGAAGTGATGAGTTGTTGTGAATACTGACCTGCTTCCAGTATGTGTAGTATTAAGTACCCGTTGTATCGGGCAAGCACATCAACGTCACCGTCCAAATCCATATCTGCTTTTGTTGAGTACCTTGATTCCTCTATTGTCCTCGTAATGATTTCATGTGAAGGACCAAATTGACTGTTCGCAGAATACACGGTAAATCCTGCAAGAAGGAGGGTAATAAATCTTTTCATGTCATTCGAGTATAAAAGGTATTGTTATTTATTCAACTATCAGTTTTCTTGAGTTTTTTCCCACCCGCACGGTATAAACCGCAGGTGGTAGAGCGGAACAATCAATTGCAGTTTGTTCTGAACGCAAAACGCCCCATACCAAAACAATTTGACCGCACGCATTCGTTATTCTCATTTCTGATCCTATCATTTCCCTTGTTGCAGTCAGATAAAAGATGTTTTCGGCTGGATTAGGATAACAAGTGAATGTATCTGTATCACGATTTTCTATTCCTGTGTAAATGGCCATGACTTGTTCACTCACATCATCACATCCATTCTCATCTACCACCATTACGCTATAATTTCCTGTTTCATTAATCTCATAATTCTGTTGTGTAGCGCCTGAAATTTCATTGCCATCCAAATACCATTGATAGCTTGTAGCATCATTTGCCGTCAGCATATTTCCATTAGAAACAAAACTTGCTTCGGCTGTGTTTGCGATAAGTTCAAAATTCTGTGTGTAATCGCAAAGTGCATTTGAAGCGTGCATCGTAAGCGTTCCACTTTCGTTAACAGCGTGTGAGTAATTTCCTGTTCCAACTTCATTTCCATTAAAACTCCAGGTGAGATTTTCGATCCAGATTGCGTTGTTGCTGCAAGTAATTTGTTCACCTGCACAGACAGATGCTTCGTTGACAGATGCTTGTTGTAGATCCATGCAATCATAGATTGTATTGACTTCTGTATTGGTAACCACCGCATCATTAAAATCAAAAAATATTTCTGCCGTGTTGTTGATCACCGTTTGAGGTGCAAGGCTTGTCATCGGGAGGATGCGGTAAGTGATGAAGCCATGACTTTCTGCTTCGTTGTTCGTGGCATCGGGTAGATTTATACCATTGAACGTGAAAATAGCATTGTCGTTCTCATCAATGATTAAATCATATGGATGAGATGATGCAATCGGCTGAAGTGTGTTTCTTTGAAGTAAACTACTTAGCTGATTTTCTATCCGAACATCTTGAGCCGGTGCATTGCCTGTGTTTTGAAAACGAATTGTGTATTCGAGTATATCGCCATCGAGAATGTAACCTGCATTGGTGTAGCCAATGTGTTCGGTAATGTCGTTGGGGTCATAGGAGCAGGTGATATAATATGAGCTTGATGCAATAGCGGTATATGCCACAATATCATTTATGTCTTCGATGGTCGCTACCAAATTGTTGTTAGCAAGAGCTCCAATATTAGTGGTACTTGCTGGTAATGTCTCCACCAATATTGTTATAAACTCTCCTGCTGTCAGATTACCGTATTGCCATGATATAGTGTTGCCAACAATAGAAGAGGGAGTGATGGAAGATGATATATATGTGTGGACAGCGTCAAGCGAATAAATAATGGTGCCGCTAGCAGCGCTAGTGCCAGTATTCCAAATGGTGATGTAATGATTAGTAAGCGGGCCATTGCAAAAACCCGAAGTGCCATGCACGAATGCATCAATCTGTTCCACAGCATTTCCATATGGTATGTATCCAAAATTGACTACTTGCATCAAATTGCTACCCGTGGATGTAGCGTTTACAATCGCTGGGGTACTCAGTTGCCAATTGGGATTTTGATTGTTGGACTCCACAGTATAGTCGCCGCTGGCAAGGTTCAAAGTTGAACTTCCATTTTGACCGTAGATAATATTTGACTGACCGCTTAGCATATTGGTAAGCACTACTGAAGACATTGCAATAGAAGATTCACCAGAGTCAAAAAGGCCATTGAGATTCTGATCGTAAAATGCGTTTATTTGAAATGTATCGTATGTAGTTGGTGCATCAATTCCAATAGGGAAATAGAAAAGGTCACCGTCACTCATTACCAAAATGTCCTGATCACCATCGAGGTCAACATCAATATTATCGAGTCCTGATATGTCTCCAAGCCCAGTAGGGATTGACATAAAAGTAATGGCACCGGGGTCTCCATAGTTATGTCCTAAATAAAAACTTGCATCTGTGTATGAAATTTCAAGAACATCGTTCAGGCCATTCAAATCCGCATCCAAGCTGGATATGAATTGACTAAAAAAATTCTCATCAAACGAAGTCAATACAAAGGCGTTTTCATCATATACATAAGTTGTGTTCCATATATCTACCAATAGCACTTCCACATCACCATCTTCATCTAAATCAACAATTCTGGAATCTACAATTTCCGAGGCGAGCACAACGGCATCTGGAATAAAAGCACCAGGAGCCACTGCAAAAAACACGCATTGACTCGGCAAATTCCAAGTTGGACCTAGAAATGAAATGTCGTTCAATCCGTCATGGTCTATGTCTACAATTTCGAGGTTTCTTAGCCAGGAGGCTATTGAGCCAGCATCACCTATAAGAATGGGTGTATCAAAATTACTTCCGTTGAAAGTCATATAATACAAAACAGGACGGGCAACATCAAATGGGCCGTAAAAGTCCATGCGCGAGAAGACCAGCTCAGGCAGATTATCACTAGTTACATCTCCTATGCTAAATTCCGTATAATAGTAATATGGTTCGAACCCAATGTTATCCTGTCCTACTATAGTTTCATCGAGGCTAATAGGCGTACCAAAAGTGAAATTTCCCAAATTTTCCCTGTAACGCATTTGTGTTCCATTACCAGAGACTAGATCAACTTGACCATCGCCACTAAAGTCATACAACAGAAAATCTGCTGCATTATCCAATTCAAGAATATGAGATTCGAAGGTGCCGTTGCCATTGTTGAGTAGAACCTCCACTTGTCCATTTACTGGATTGTCACCAGATGACACACACTTGATAACATCCTCTTTGCCGTCATTGTTGAAATCGCCTTTGCGAAGGTCGTGCGTGCCAGCAAGCGCGCCAGAAATTAGTGTAGGCGCTCCAATCTGTGAATAATTGTCCATTGCGAAAAACAACAGAAATAAAAT
>JANOVT010000376.1:0-16152 GCA_031417525.1 Flavobacteriales bacterium
AGCACCTTCAACTTTACCTCAATGAATTTTGCTACAAATTGAACAGGCGGTACTTTGGACTCAATATATTTGATCGAATGCTAAAAGCTTGTGTGGCAATCAAATGGAATCCATGGTGTATAGAAGAGTAGACGCATTTAACAGAATGTGAAATGTTTTATCTCTTAAGTAATTAGAAAACGAATATGGTTGCACTTTCATTGTTCCGGTTTATGCATCCAATCTATTCGAAGATTTTTTTGGCATTTCAGGCTTCGACAGATCGAGGAAAAAATCAAATCTGCATTAGCTGTTATGATCAATACAACGATCATTAAAAAGTTAGTAAATAATATTCTTTTCGAACCTTTGGTTCTATGCACTTTCGCACAATAACAATAATCCGATAAATAAATATGG
This sequence comes from Flavobacteriales bacterium, assembly GCA_031417525.1. Lineage (GTDB taxonomy): Bacteria > Bacteroidota > Bacteroidia > Flavobacteriales_D > Sanyastnellaceae > JAIBBG01. Next base: position 400 of record JANOVT010000376.1, read on the forward strand.
ACCCAATAGACAAAAGCATCACTACATCCGAAAACATTGTTCTCAATGATCAGATCAAAAAGTTCATTCTTGAGATGGCAAAGTGGGCAAAGTTTCTCGCAATACTTGGCTATATCGCCCTCGGACTGGCTGTTCTGGGAATCATTTCCATTCTGACTTTTACTGCAGGAATGGGAGGAGGAAGTGTAGGCGCCACAGAATCACTCATCTTCATTGCCTATTTTGTGGTGTTACTGCTTTACTTCCTGCCAATTCATTACTTATATAAAGCTGCTTCCAGGTTAAAAAGAGGATTGGAATCAAATGAAGAAACCACTGTTACATCAGGTTTTGAAAGCCTGAAAGCACACTACAAATTCATCGGCATTTTTACAATCGTGCTGATATCATTGTATTTATTAGCTGCCGTCGCTGGTGCCTTCGTTTATTCTGCAATGTAGTTTTAAGCATACATACGATCTTTCATCTCCACAATGCTTTTATCGGCAAGGTATTCATCATAACTCGTGCGTTTGTCGATGATGCCTTTCGGTGTGATTTCGATGATTCTGTTGGCGACGGTTTGCACAAACTCATGGTCATGAGATGTGAAAAGCGCAATGTGTTTCCAGTCTTTCATGGCATTGTTGAATGCCGTAATCGATTCCAGATCTAGGTGATTCGTTGGCTCATCCATGATCAGACAATTCGCACCGGCCAACATCATACGTGAAATCATGCAGCGCACTTTTTCGCCTCCGCTCAGCACATTCGACTTCTTCATCACTTCTTCGCCGCTGAACAACATTTTACCCAGAAATCCACGCACGTAGGTTTCATCCTTGTCACGGGAATATTCACGCAACCAGTCGATCAGATTGTCATTCGCGTTAAAATATTTCGCATTGTCGTTAGGAAGATAAGCTGTCGTTATGGTGCTTCCCCATGCAAATTCTCCCAGATCTGCTTTGAGATTTCCGGTGATGATTTCAAAGAAGGCAGAGATAGAACTATGCTCTTTTGAAAGGATGGCCACTTTATCTCCTTTCACCAACGTGAAAGAAACGTTGTGGAAATAGGTCTCACCTTCGGGTGATTTTTTTGATAAATTTTCAATATTGAGAATTTGATCGCCACAGTCTCGATCCGGACGAAATATAATTCCCGGATATTTTCTGGTGGATGGTTGAATATTATCGATGACGAGTTTATCCAATAATTTTTTACGACTGGTAGCTTGTCGCGACTTGGAAGCATTCGCACTGAATCGCTCCACGAATTCCTGAAGCTCCTTGCGTTTGTCTTCTGTCTTTTTATTCTGGTCAGCGCGCTGTCTGGCAGCAAGCTGACTCGATTCGTACCAAAAGGTGTAGTTACCTGTATATAATTGAATTTTACTGAAATCGATATCGGCAACATGCGTGCATACTGCGTCCAGAAAATGTCGGTCGTGTGATACAACAATGACCGTGTTCTGAAAATCCGCCAAAAAGTTTTCCAGCCAGCCGATCGTTTCCACATCCAAATCATTCGTCGGCTCATCGAGTAACAAGATATCCGGATTGCCAAAAAGTGCTTGTGCGAGAAGAACCCTCACTTTTTCTTTTCCACTGAGATCACTCATCAGTTTGTTGTGTTCCTCTTCTTTAATGCCCAAGCCACTCAACAAATTGGCGGCATCGCTTTCGGCATTCCAGCCATCCATTTCTGCAAACTGAACTTCAAGTTCCGCAGCCTTTTCACCATCCGCATCACTGAAGTCTGCTTTGGAATACAAATCATCCTTCGCTTTCATCAAATTCCAGAGCACTTTGTTGCCCATCAATACAGTGTGAAGCACCGAATAAATATCAAAGGCAAAGTGATTCTGTGAAAGCACACTCATGCGTTCGCCGGGTGACATGATCACTTCGCCCGTCATGGGTTCAATTTCTCCGGAAAGAATCTTGAGAAATGTGGATTTGCCGGCGCCATTGGCACCGATCACACCATAACAATTGCCATGGGTGAATTTGATATTAACTTCTTCGAACAACGTGCGTTTACCATAACGCAGCGAAAGATTGGATACTGATAACATGTCTGATTTTTGAGGGCGCGAATGTACACCAGAGTGAGTGTGAGAATGAGAACGAGAAAGAGGAGAGGGTGCAGAGCGAGAAGCAAAACGAGAATGAGGAGAGATTTTCGACCAGTTTATTTGGAGGCCAGTGTCAGCTCTTTTTGCGAGGTACATATGAAATACCATGTTCGAGGTATTCTTCATCGGGCAAAAGCTACTTCTCTTTACAACATCAATTCAGATCTATTGAAAACAGACTTGTCCATGCTTAAAGTTGGTGAATCAGCCATTATTACGGAAATTCTTCCGCATGCGCTGAGCATCAAACTTTCTGAGATGGGTCTGTTCAAAGGAAAATTGATCACGGTCATGTTCAAAGCGCCGCTCGGAGATCCAATAGCTGTGGATATCGGTGGTTATGTTCTATCGCTCCGAAAGGATGAAGCGCGTATTGTTGCAGTGGAGAAATAACGCGCCGGAATTTTTCTATATGGATATCAGGAAAATAGCTCTCATAGGTAATCCGAACACAGGAAAAAGTTCACTCTTTAACCTGCTTACCGGCTTGCGACAGCATGTCGGCAATTTTCCTGGTGTGACTGTCGACAAAAAAATCGGAACTTATACTCCAAAGAAAGGGAAAGACATTGAGGTCACGGACTTGCCGGGCACTTACAGCGTTTTTCCAAGATCGAAAGACGAACGTGTGGTATATGATCTTGTATCAAACCCACGCGCCGCAGGTTATCCCGACCTTTTCATTTTTGTGGCAGATGCGGTCAATCTCGAGCGCAACCTCTTGTTTTTTACTCAGCTCTATGATCTGAACATACCGATGATCCTCGTATTGACGATGGAGGATGTTGCTCAAAAAAGAGCGGTAAGCATCGACACCAAACTGTTATCCAAAAGGATAGGCGACATGCCGGTGTTGTTCCTCAATGGTCGAACAGGCGGCGGTATGGATTCTTTGCGAGATTCCATTTTGAATTTTGAGCCGAATTTTACTCGAACTAAAATCGGAACAACTGATATCCCTTCGCTTGATGCTGATCCTTCGAAACAGGCCGCTGATGCAGAATATCGCTTCTCTTATATTCAACATCTGATAAAAGAAATTCGGACAGTTGACAGCACCAATTTGAAAGGAACAATCTCCATGAAAATTGATAAGATTGTTGTGCATCCCGTTTATGGCTACCTCATTTTTATTGGATTGTTGTTAATCATATTTCAATTCATTTTTCGGATAGCTTCATTTCCGATGGATTGGATTGATCACGGATTTCTGCAGTTGAGTCAATGGACCAAAACCATGTTGCCCTCCGGAGTATTCACAGACATGATCGCAGAAGGCGTCATTCCCGGGATTGGCGGCGTGCTCGTGTTTATTCCTCAGATCGCCTTGCTGTTTTTTTTCCTCGCCATCCTCGAAGAATCGGGGTATATGTCGCGCGTGGTTTTTATCATGGACAAACTCGTGCGGCCCTTTGGTCTCAATGGTAAAAGTGTAGTGCCACTGATGAGCAGTGTGGCCTGTGCCATTCCGGGCATCATGTCTACGAGAAGTATCAACAGTTGGAAAGACAGGTTGATTACCATCATGGTCGCACCGCTGATGAGTTGTTCGGCGCGCATTCCGGTTTACACTTTGCTCATTGCGCTTGTCATTCCTGATGACGCCACTTTTTTATCTTTTAATCTGAAAGGCATTGTATTACTCGCGCTCTACACTTTGGGTTTGGTGAGTGCATTGCTGGTGGCATTGGTATTGAAATTTTTTATCCGCAACGAAACTCCAGGCTACCTCGTGATGGAAATGCCTTCCTACAAATGGCCAAGCTGGAACCAGGTTTTTCTTCATCTATGGGAAAAAGTGCGCATCTTCATTTTTGATGCAGGCAAAGTCATCCTCGCTATTTCGATTGTATTGTGGGGACTGGCATCCTACGGTCCGGGCGATCGTATCGAACATGCAATAGCCGCTGTTCAACAACCCATAGAATCAACTGCGGATTCACAACAGCAATACGACAAACAAGTGAATGCTGTGAAGTTGGAAAATTCGTACATCGGCATTCTGGGGCATACCATTGAGCCGGTGATTCGTCCATTAGGTTACGACTGGAAAATCGGAATTGCTCTGATCACTTCTTTTGCCGCGCGCGAAGTATTTGTGGGCAGCATGGCTACGATCTACAGTGTAGGCGAGGACTTTGAAGAAGATACCACGATGCTCGAGCGATTGCGTGCGGAAAAAAATCCGCGGACAGGCGAACCGACCTACAACCTCGCAAGTGGCATGTCGCTCATGATTTTTTATGTTTATGCGATGCAATGCATGGCCACTTTCGCTGTCGTCAAGCGTGAAACCAAATCGTGGAAATGGCCGCTGATACAAGTTGCCTACATGGGCGTTCTGGCGTATATTGCATCGTTCATCGTTTATCAGTTACTCAGATGATTCAACAAATCCTCGTCATAGTTTCCTTCCTCGCTGCAGTGTTTTTTATTGCGCGATATGTTTATGTCCAACATTTTTCTGCGAAAAAAAAATGCGAGGGATGTGTGGTGAATAAGATTTATCAGGCGAAGGTGAAGAGGGTAGAGGTGAGTGGTGAGAAGTGAGAAGAGAGATGTGAGAGGAGCTTCGGATAGAAGGGCCCTTTATTTCAAACTTGCTGAAATTTGATGCATCTGCAATCAAAAAAGACAACCATCTTAGCATTAACTTCGCATTCATGAAAATTCTTCTAGACATACCAGATGATAAAGCGTCATCGCTAATGGAAGTTTTACACAGTATTTCCTATGTAAAAGCTAAAACAATTACGGAAGCGAAGGCAGTTCTGTTGTCAGAAATTCGTGAGGCGGTAGAAGAAATGAAATTGATCAAATCGGGCAATAAAAAAGGCCGCAATGCTGAGGATTTTCTAAATGAGCTATAAAGTCAAGACTATTTCAGTCTTCGAGTAGCAGGCAAAAAAGCTCAATAAAAAAATACTCTTCTCTTAAATCAGAACTTCTGATTTTGGTGAATGAATTGAAAGAAAACCCAGATATGGGAACTTCGATAGGGAACAATTGCTATAAAATCCGTTTGTCGATTGCATCAAAAGGAAAAGGTAAATCAGGTGGTGCAAGGATTATTACTCATACTATTGTTACGGAGTCCACGGTTTATCAATTATCCATTTATGACAAGTCTGAAAGAGAAACACTGACAAATAAAGAGCTGTTGGAGTTGTTGAGCTACATTACAGATTAATTCAAGCTTACCGGAAATGAAATAATAATCTCCGCGAATCTTTGCTCCTTTGCGAATTCCGCGTCGAATATGAGCGCAGCGAATCACCACACCTCAAACACCGCAGACCTCACTGCAGCTTCCGTTGACCCAATCTCAACATAATACTTCCCTTTTTGCAACAAGCCATTGATCCTATAAGCCTTATTGTTATCAATCGCAGCCAGATTCGATTTACACTCACAGGCAGCACTTTTTCCGACATACTCTGTATGATCAATCGCAAGTATCCAATCCTTTCCTACCAATTGATGCACCCGGTAATAAAAATCGGTATTGCCGCATGAGCACGACATAGTCGGTATCATTCGGGTTCGAAATAAATGCGTTCGGAATATCAGGTCTTCATTGACTCCATAGTGTGGTTTGGACATCGTGAGTGCCTCGTTCATGCCGGGCTGGGCAACGGCGCTTGTGGCCAGAAGGAAGGAGAGGAGAAGGAGTTTCATGCGGGGTTATACAGACGAAGGGTGATTTCGTTCGAGAGGAATAAACTTTCAGACACATGTTCGTTATCGAATTGACTGATAACTTTTATCCATTTAAGTCAGGTCAAATGTGGAGACTTAGACGCATAAAGAATTCGAATTAACCTTTTAGAACGCAAGTGCTTGAAACCACCAAGATCACGATATTTAAAACATTAACCCGATTATTATTTTTCACAAAGTTCTTTCAACTTCTCGAGCGCTTTTGGGTAGGTCTCGTTCATGTAATCTAAAAAATCTTCTGTAGTGTCTACGTCAACTGTAACAGTCGCAGTGCCATTGTTTTCTTCGAAGGAATAGTTTTCAAATCCGTTTGCCCATTTTTCCACTTCTGGTCCTTCTGTAATTTCCTGGTCAGCTTTAACAAGACCATAATGTTGAATCGAAACAAACCGGTTGGGAATGTTTTCAGCTATCCTGGAAACCCTTCCTCCCTTTTCTCCTTTATCATCTACTCCAACAAATAGAATTTTACTTCCCTTTTCCCAACTTCCTTCATAGCTGGATGTCGGGTTAAACAACGCAGTCCATTGCTCATAATTTGATTTACTGGTAAGGCCAAGCATACAATCATATATCTTGGTTACAGGGGCATTGATGCCTACTTTGTATTGTAACTTTATCATATTAATAATTTTAGTTTGAATTGATCTTTCGAGTGGTTAAGTTATTTCGCACTTAGAAGCCAATTAACATAGCCGCTTGCTATTCAGCTTTACGATGTCGGTTTTTTTTCTCTCCACACTGTCAGTGGGGCACAAAACCCTGCCTACTAAAAATGCGCTGCTCGCAAGTTGTTGTTTTTATTTCTTTGTCAGTTTATATCTTAAATGAGTTGTCAAGTCTGATGGTATGACTTCTTCAATTTGCATGTCATATTTGTCTTTATCAATACCGTCAAAGAGTCGGATACCGCTTTTTAAAAAAACCGGTGCAATGTGAATAAAAAACTCATCCACAAGCCCCGCATTTAAGAATTGTTGAATGGTGTTTGCACCACCTTGTATTCTGATGTCCTTTCCTTTTGCTGATTGTCTGGCTTTATACAGTGCACTTTCTATTCCATCATTGATGAAGTAAAAGGTTGTCGTTCCTTCTTGTACCCAGGGCTCTCGCTTTTCGTGTGTTAATACATAAACGTCAGCTTTGTATAGGTCATTAGGCCAACTGACTTCACCTTCTTCAAACATACGTTTTCCCATAATGTATGCACCCGTTCGTTCAATGGTTTCTCGGATATATTTCCCATCAGGTCCATCTTCGTTGCCTCCTTCGAATCCTAAGTGCTCCCAGAAAGCTTTTTGATTAAACATCCACAAGTGAATTTGTCCTGATACACCGCCCATAGGATTTTTAGGACCTCTGTTGTCGCCAGCAAAAAATCCGTCAAGAGATATTCCACTGTCGAAAATTATTTTACTCATATTTTTCTACAAGTTTTTAATTTGTTTGTTTCGTTGTCTATGTTGTCGTTTTTCAATGCCCGCTAACGTCAGGCTGTGAAAATACTCAATCATGAAGTCATGAGAATCGCCCAAATGATTTTTTCCCAGATATGTATCCGAATAAGTCAACGGTCATTTTGAGTTTTTTCACAGCCTGATGGTTTCGGGCTTGGCGAACTGACGGGTTTCGGAGCGCGAAACTGTCAATAACCACCGAACTTGAATAGAAGCACAAAGCACCAAGTTTGAATGGCAAGCCACTTGACCCAAAACCCTTGTAGTAAGTAGTTTTTATTTTTTTAATCCAATTTTTATTCCAACGGTCAGTGATGGTAAAATTCTATTTCCAGGTTTTAGAAACCCATAGCCACCTTGGAAGGGTTTATCATTATAATTAGTCCGACCAGATTCATAGGCAGATTGATAAACTATTCCTAAACCAAAAGCTGCGTCTATTGTTATTTTATTCGTATCAAATTCTTGAATCCCTACTTTGAGATTTGCACCATACCGATTTCGGTGGATCATATAAAAATCTTCATAAATACCGTCTCCGGCAAATACAACATCCTCATTGGTATAGTCGAAAGTTGTATCTGAAACCGTATATAATTGAGTTACATTTGATGTATTTCGTGTCATAAAAAGTTCACAGGAATAATATTGATTAAACACTTTATTTGGTGCATTTTTAGGGAAATACTTAAACTCAGTTCGAATTTTCACACCTTCATTTCGCCACCATGCATCTCTTGTCCCGAAACCCAGTCCGGTAAAAAAGTATCCAACCAGGCTATGTTTTAAAACGGGGCCTCCTTCAATCTGAATGGCACATTTCCCCAAAATTTTGCGTTCATAGCCAACTGTGATTGCTGGATTAATTACGTCAAATAATGGCAAAGGAGACATGAAAAAATAGTTGTTCTTCGGATTTGCAATTGTATCAGTAAATTGGGCCTTTGCATTCGTATTAATTAATAACGATGAGATAATTGTTAAGAACATAATTGCTTTTCTGGTTTTCATGTCTAATGGCTATAACGATGGGAGATGTTTAAATTATGGCTAACGGATTTGAAGCAACCAGCAGTTGGCGACTTCTGGCACTACTTTTCAAATATATCACTGAACTTTCTTCCATCACAGTTCTTCACTAAACCACTTAACCGCCAATTGAGGTACTGTTATGGGCAGGCGTCCTTATCGTGTCGAAAACGAAATGTCTTTTCCCTCAGCTCTTGCTTGTCTCACAAGCTGCTGAAATTGTTCCGGTAAAGATTCTACAGAAACAATAAATCCATCAACCATGACATAATTTGTTGCCGGACTACTCTCTAGCATTCTTCGCGTTGAAAATTCTGGATCCCACATACCAAGTTTAAGCAGATCGCGAATCTGTTTTGATTTGGTACCCGTAGTTGATTTATTGGTTCCAAAAAACTCATTCAATTCATCCACAGAAACATAAGGTTCAAATGCCTTGTCAAATAGAAAGTTGTATGTGCCTAATGCGTGTATAACGGCTACAGCCCAAATTTTAGTTTGTCCAGATGCAAAAGGTGGATTTCGTTTGCGCCCAAGTTTTTGAACTAACTTTTCAGACAGTTCGAAATATTCATTATCCAATTTTTTCGAGCAAAAGTCACGAACAAGATCAAGAATATTTTGCTGTCTAATTTGTAATTTTTGTTTATCCATATCGTGTGATGTTTGAAGGACTTACGCGGTCAATCGCTTGCCCATAAAGGTTTTCAGCTACAAGAAGTTGGCGATTTCGGAGACGTAAACTGTCTGACAGCACTGAACTTGATATGAAGCACAAAGCCTCATTTAACCACTGAACCGCCAATTTCTTGTAGGTGCTGTTAGCGGTATGTGCCTTATTTCCGTTGTCCAAAGCCGCTGATTTTAGTCTTTAGTTCTTTCAATTCGTTTTTGTCGTTGTTGCCGTCAATTACAAGTTTTTGATAGTCGAAGCGTTTGCCCAAAATGGTTTTCAATTTATTTGCTGTCCACTCTCCAAGTCGTCCTCTATTGCTTGTCAATCCTGGACTTGTTGGGAAATACGTTTGAATAAGAAAAATACGAATTGCTTTATTGTCGTCAAGATATGGCCAAAGTTTTAAAACATTTGTGTTCGGATGTTTTTGACTTGTTTCGACTTCTAAAAACACAAATACTCCATTGTCAAGTTGTGCCCAATTGTCAACTTCGCCCCAGCCGTCAAGCCTATATTTTGTCCCCTTTAAATTTATTTGCAGTTGGTCTGCTATAAATTCAGAAACGCTTTGTTCGTCAACTTTGCTCATACTATTCCAATTCTAAAAGGTTGTCAGCAGCACCAATTTGTTTCAAGTCTGGTATTGAACTACCTGCAATACCTTTTATAGAACCGATAAAATGGTTAGTGTTGAGTAAAACTTTTTCAAGTTGCTTTTCCCTTTGTTTCCAAATTCTTTCCATTGCTCTTTTTTCTTGAATATATCCGTTTTGCAAATCAGTAAAGCCCTCGATGATAGCTCCAACTTGAAGTCTAAATTCTGTGCTTGTCAAATAGTCGTATAGCATTTGCATTTTCTCCCCTTTGTTTGTTTGTGAAGAATATGCGTCATTTATTTTGATTAGACTTTCACGAAGAACCAATACTAAACCTTTGAAGTCGTTGAAAGAACAAATCCAAACACCATCTTTTTGTCCAATTCTGTCAATGCCGTCTGGAAGTGCTTCCGTTACAATAATGCAGATGTCTGCTTTTGTTGCAACAGCATCAGTTTTTAGTTTTGTAATCCAGTCGTTGCTAAAAGATTTTGTCCGCTTACTTTCATATAATATTGTCCCGCAGTCAATGCCAATTTTATTTCTAACTGTTTGAATTACGTCTGCTCCTTTAACGCCTTTGCCAACTTCAGAAATTAAATCAAACGGAAAAAGGCTCGCCAAAATTTCTTCAATTGCTAATTCTTGAACTTCGCCTTGTAATTGCATTGAGCCTTGCTCGGCTTTCCGTTTCATTTCTTCTGCAAGTTCCTTTTGAACTTCAAGTTGTTTTTCTAGTTCTTTAATTTTCATAGTTGATGCTTCATCAACTTGTTTTTTAATTTTAATTTTCTCGTCCTTTAGTTTTTCTGAAAATTCTTTTTCCTTTTCTAAAACAACAGTGTCGCGTAACTCGTCCTTTTCCCTTTTAAGTTTTTCAACTTCTGCTTTAGTCTTATTAAGTTCTTTTACTTGTCCTGACTTCAATTCAAGCTCCTTTGTCAAGGATTGAATTTGTTCGGAAGTTTCTTCCTTTAAGTCGTTTCGGATTGACTTTTCAAGTTTAGTTTTTTCAGCAGTCAACTTAGATTTTACTTCGCTGTCAACCTTTTGCTGAATTGCTTCTTTGTCCTTTGCTAATTGCTCTTTCTCGGTCTGTAAGTCCTTTAACTTTTTCTGTAAGTCTTTGTCCTTTTGAGCATTTTTAGCTTCAAAGTCTTTGGAAAGTTTGTCTTGAACTTGGTGATACAAAATATCACTTACGTTAATTTCTTTACCACATTCAGGGCAATTAATGATGTTGCTGTCTATGTCCATTTTAATTTGATTTATGTTGTTATTTTATATCGTCCGTGTCGTGTGGTCTGCTGGCATTACCGCTAACTTATTTATATGTATGTAAAAACCATCTATTCCAACTCCATCCTGGTTTGATATGAATGCTTTTATCATATTTTCAAAAGTAGTCTGATTGAGATAATTCCGAATACTCATAACCAATGAATGAATAAACAAAAAGCCCACCGCTCTCGCGGCAGGCTTTTTAATTAAAACTGTTACTCTGCGTTTATGCTGCAGCAGCAACCAGCTGGGCACGTTTGGCCTGGAGAGCTGCGATGTACTGGGTGTGGTATTCAACCAGCACAGGATTTTCTCCGCCTCTGATGTCCTTCGACTGGATGCGATCAGTCGATGTAGCAGTCACCTGCCTTTCAAGTTTGGTCACCTGCTGCGTCAATGTCGACACGCGGTTTACACAATAACCCTGCTTTACAGGATCTGTGCCGTCTGCAGCACCCGCCTGTGCCATTTGCAGTTCGAAATTCAAACCTTGAAGCTTTGCGCTCAAGTCATCTGAATCGTCCTCTGAATTTAGCACCTGACGGTCTGAGACCGTTTTACGGAAAATCAATTCGGCAATTCGACTCTCCGAGTCTGCGATGGCATAGTCCACTAGTGTCACCGTCGACATTCTTTCTAAATTGTAACTCATTTTTTTGAGTTTTTTTGTTTTGAAAAAAAATAATTGAATAAATAAATGTTACCCGGATTTCGATGCTTCTATATTGAATTTGGATCGATTGCTTTGCTTTTGGTGTGATTTGCAACTCACAGTTATTGTTGGTCAAGCAATGATGCATTTTTCAATGGTGGAAGTTTCTTGTCCTTCGACGCCACAAATATTTTCACGGGTTTGTCCAAAGTTGGATAGCGATTTTTTTGAAAACGTACGCAGATTTTAGGGGGGTGTTTTAAAGTCAATTCGTCAAATAGAAATAAAGACTGGTGTTTCGTGATGGCCATGCGGAGACAAAACGTACGTAGAATTGAGTGTAAATTTTTTTTACCGAAAATGAAGAAAAATCGTGTAATCCTTTACTGGTGTGCCTTTCGGGCGATTTTGTCATTTTGTGCAAAATCACCATATTTTGACAAATTGTTGGATAAAAGGGGGCTCATTCACACCACAAATCGCGAAAATCTCTCCTCATTCACGTTTTTATTCTCGTTCTGTTGAAGTGGCCGTTTCATACATTTACCCGCATGATGCATCCCTTCACTATCACACTAACATTGCTTTTAATTAGTGTTCAAATCAGCGCGCAGCAAATCGGACATACCACCATTACGTTTTCGGATCCTGCACGAAACTATCGACAGATAACAACAGAAGTGTATTATCCGGCGACAGTAGCAGGAGATGATACTCCGCTTGCAGAAGGTGTTTATCCGATCATTACTTTCGGACATGGTTTTGTAATGACATGGAGCGCATACCAGAATTATTGGCAATCGCTTGTTCCGGAAGGTTATATCCTGGCTTTTCCCACGACCGAAAGTTCTTTCATTCCGAATCACGAAGACTTCGGAAAAGATTTGAAATTTATTATCACTGCCATACAGAATAATGGTGTAAGCACAATTATTCCGGCCACCGGCATTGCCGCTACCTCAGCCATCATGGGACATTCCATGGGTGGCGGTAGTGCCTTTCTCGCCGCTGAATACAACACAACCATCACGACCATGGTATCATTTGCTGCGGCAAACACCAATCCGTCATCCATCGACGCTTCCACACATGTATCTGTTCCGACATTATTGTTTAGCGGTGTGAATGACTGTGTAACCCCACCAGCCGAACATCAGGACATCATGTATGATTCTGCGGCCGCTGCATACAAAACACAAGTGAACATCATCGGCGGCGGACATTGTTTTTTTGCCAATGACAATTTCAACTGCTCGTTTGGAGAAAGTGTTTGTTCGCCTGATCCCACAATTACCAGAGAAGAACAGCATGACATCACAAACGTTTTTCTTCAACCCTGGCTTGCATATTATCTGAAAGACGAATGTCAGGCGGCACAGCAATTTCAGGATTCACTCCTTACAAGCGCACGTATCAATTACCGACAGAGTTTGCCGATTGGATGTACAACAGGCACATCTGATATTCGTGACATTCACGATCAGGTCAGTACATATCCAAATCCATGTTCATCATTTATTACTGTGGAAACACCGCATGATCGTATCCGCAGTGTGATGTTATACAATACCACGATGCAATCCGCGCGCGAATTTTTATTTTCAGATACAGATGGACTTGAGCGCATCGATCTATCGTCACTTCCCAACGGTTTGTATTTTATCTGCATTAACAATGGATCGTATCAACGTTTGTTGAAAGGAGATTTTGAGGAATAATGGAATTTTGTTATACCTTTCCATGCAGCGAAGGGCTCATTCTTAGCAGTGATTAATTTGTGGGTTACTCTCCGCGTTAGATGCCATCCAGATCATGCACCTTCCATCAAGGGAAATTGAAAATTCAATTTCTCCATCAACGATTCGCGAAAATCTCTCCTCATTCTCACACCGTTCCAGCTTGCTGATTCATCGTGAACTCAAGCTCGAGTTGAGCAATCTTCACCCGCATGGCGTGCCTTGCCAATTCATCATTTTTTTCCATGTTCGATTTTTGTATTTCCACCTGTGCGTTCAGCCAACCTTTGCGACGCACATCTAGTTCGTCGGTGTTGGAACAAGCGCTTTCATAATAGAGCCACGCCAATCTGGCCTTCTCAAATTTATCTGCCATCAATTCAAGATCCGCACGATATTTAATAAGTGCCGCTGTGATGACCTGATTTCTGGCCTCGAAGAAATTTCTCAGGGCGTCATTCGGGATCGATAGAGCAACATCATTCTTATTTTTCTGATCTGCCAGATCGATGCTGTCGGCTATGAGCATCACGTGTTTGTTAATTCCCATAGGTAGTATGCCGACATCTCTTTCCACTCTAGCCAGAATTTGTCGTGAAGTGCCAAGAAAATTTGCAAATTCTCGTTGACTGCAATTCAGTTTATTACGAAGTTGTACGATAAAATTCATGTCGTGGCGAGTTTACTTTTTTTACAAAGCTAATTTCCGGGCCACATTTTCGCGGCCATTTTTTTGGCCCGAAAAAAGTGGCCGGAATTTCGAGTCATTTTTTGGGCCATTTTTTTTGGGCCAAAAAAATGGCCTGAAAAAAGTGGCCGGGATTTCAGAGTGTGAATGAGAACTGGAAAGAGGGGGCTGCCTTTGAAACATGAAACCCCACCTTTTGGATGGATTCTGTTATGCGGAGGTTTTTCTCTTTGCTGTCAAGACGGTATGTGTTTCATATTCGTTTTCAGCTTTCTTATAGTCCACTTTAAATACTCTAATTTCTTCAAAGTTGTTTTTTTCAAGTTGTTCCGTCAGGTCGTCTAAGTTATAAAAGTAAAAAAATGTTCTGTCGCCACTACTGCCGACTTGAAAGTCAGATTTATTTGGGTCACCTTCAACAAAACTTAAATACAAGTATCCATTTTCATTTAGTAAATCGTAACAGTCGGAAACAAATTTTTCACTATCTGCCTGCGACAAATACGGTAAACAGAAACCGCAAACGATTCCGTCGAACGTTGTTTGAAGGTCGGAAATTTGTCTGCAGTCCATAATGGCAAAACTTGCTGTTGGGTTATTCTTTTTAGCAAGTTCGATCATATTCGATGCTATGTCAATTCCGAAAATATTAAAGTCAGGTCGTTTTGATAAAAGATACTTTGTGATATTTCCAGGTCCACAGCCTATTTCTAGTAGTTTTGCTTGGTCCTTTGTAATTGAATTGCAAATAAAATCATAAGTGTTATTATACAAGTCCAGATCCATAAACTTGTCTTGATAGAGTGAAGCAAGTTTGTTCCAGGTTTCAAATGTTTCTTTATATCTGTCCATTATTTTACAGTCTTTAAAATGCCGCATAACGTTTTTAAGCCACCAGCAGGTCACGTGCAGAAAGCAATTGGGATCTGGCACTACTTTTCAAATTTACCACTGAACTGTACTCAAGCACAAATCTTGAATAAACCACTGATGCTCCAATTGTTTTTAACTGCTAGTTATTCGTCAAGGTAGCAGACAAAAGCATTTACAAATTCATCAATGTCCTCTTTACATTTATCAAATTCAGGACATTTATCTGGATTCCTTTGAATCTCCAACCACTTGTTTTGGATGTGTATCAAATCATGTTCACTAAAGTCAAAAATTTGTTTTTGAAGAATAGTTACGACACCCATTCTAACTTCGAAGTCGCTATAAAAAAGAAGATCAAAGAGGTCTAAAAGTCTTTTAGAACAGTTTAGTGTCTGCAGAGCAAAGACCAAAGTGCCATTGTAGTGTTGATTTTCGGGCTTTTGAATTGCATTAAACAAAGGATCAACGGCCTTGCTATCTCCAATTGTGCGCAGTGTTAGCGAGGCGATATTCCGAATACCTGAGTCATTAGATGATAACAGGGAAATAAGATAATCAGTGATTTCGACGCCACCGATTTCGGCTAATTTGTCAGAAGAAGCAATTGCGATCTTACGGTCAGTGGAAAAAAGTTTTTCTTTAAGTGTGTCGATTTCGGATGTCATGCAACTTGCTGCTAATGTCAGACCGTGAAAATACTTCCGCTCAGCCGGTTCATTTTTTATGGAATTAATATAAGCAACATAAATCAAAGCTTTTGAAATGGCGAGCATTTTAGCTTCATGAATTTCATACAACAGCAGAACAGATCACACATTTCTTTTGGAAGTCTTGAAGATTTCATTGAGACGAGACACTATCCCGCTAAGTGTGTAAGTAGAAAAAGTTGCTAATGGATTTTTAGTCTCTCTTCAAAGATAATTGTA
>JANOVT010000377.1:0-38112 GCA_031417525.1 Flavobacteriales bacterium
ATCTGCGAAAGAGTTTTGATTATTCTGTTTTATCATTCTGTAATATTACACAAGCATATTAACCACGAAAACCAGTGTTATCAATACTTTCAAACGTATTGTCGCTCAAAACATCAGTGAATGCGCCTTGCAGCGTTCTCAGATCTGTGGTTTCTTTTTCTTTCCTGCATGAACTGATCAAACTTGCAAAAAGAATTAAAGCTATTCCTGAAATCAATTTCGTTTTTTTCATGATGTTTATTTTTTGAATTTGATGTTTGGATCATTTTCCTTATAAAAGGTTTAACCAATCGAAATTATTTCTGCAGATCCTCGAAGAATGAAGAGCTCCCGGTTCAGTTTTTTTATCTCTGCAAAAAGAAAAAGGCTCCTGTGAAGGAGCCTCTTTCAAGATTTTTTTAGAAAAATTATTTTTGAATAATCAAATTGTGATGTTCAATGTTGCCTTCTGTCAGAATTTCGATGACATAATTGCCTTGGGCAAGTGAAGAGACATTCATGACATGGTTATTTCCTTTTGAAATGACAACCTGTTCAGTTTTGACAAGTCTTCCGGTATTGTCCAGAACGCGGATGTTCGCAATAGGTGAATTACCAGTGTTGCTGATAGTGATTTGATCACGGGCAGGATTTGGATACATGGTGAAATGAAGATTTTCAATTTCTTCTACTCCCACATAAATACATGATCCGTCATCAATCGTAGCATCTGGATTGTAGTTCAATGCGTCCGGATCAATGCAGCCAAATACGCCTGTCACGTTGCAGTTTTCTGCCATCGGTTGCGAAGTCAACAGACACTCAATCGTGTTACTTGTAACCTGAATCACTACTTGAGTATTGTTCGGGAATGGACCCATCACAACAGAACCCATCAACGTCATCACTTGTTGCTGGTTATTGTAACTATTGGTAATAGTGTATGGCGCACCATTTCCGAGTGCAGTCAAGTCGATGTCAACGTAGAAATTTTGCATATCGCCTTGCATACAATGAGAATCATACGCAACAGTTGGCCAGATGCAATTCAAGATGCATGAACCATCATCTATGGTAGCCAAAGGATCATAGTTTAGAGCGTTCGGATTGGTACAACCAGAAATTGCGGTGTAAATACAAGAACCATCATCTATAGTTGCTGAAGGATCGTAGTTCGATGCAGTATCATCTGTGCATCCAACACACGATATGTACTCACACGATCCATCATCCACGATTGCAAGGTCATTGTAGTTGCAGGCGTCTGAATCAGTGCAACCAACTTGCAGATTGTAAATACAAGATCCGTCATTGATAGTGGCTGCCGGATTGTAGTTAATGGCAGTCGGATCCATACAACCAAGAATATCCTGTACTTCAATACATCCGTTGAATGGAGGTAACTGCCCGTCACATACATTGTATGGGTCGAAGGATGGAGATCCATCAATATCGCCACAATCGTAACCCCATGTTGAGCAATTGAAATTTACATATTGTCCGGCCCATTGGTAGAATCCGTTGTCGGCGAAGCCATCACTAAGCCAGTCTGTAACACCTATTGAAAGTTGAGTCCCGTTGCAATCACAGATAGTAATTTCATTCAGGCAATTTCCAATGGTAAATGTGTAGAGGTATGATGATGCACCATCATCTGTAGTATAATAAATAGTGTATTCTGAATTTGGTGTGAGATAATAAAGGGATCCCTCATCGCCGCTAGACCAACCATTTGCAGAGACGTCGAGTTCGATGAAGTCGCTACCATCAACAGAATAGAAAATTGACTGAACCGTGCACGGACCGCTGAAATCGAACGTATAATCTATTGTTGGAAGCAGATCGCCATTCAAATCAGGGTTGCAATCACCTTCTGTCACGGCTAGCTCGAGGTTGGCACAAACCGTTTGTGGTCCAACGCAGAATTCACCGGAATAAACATCCAGATAGGCATCGCCCTGCGCCAATACAACATAACCGGGAACAGAGTAATCATAGATACCTGCGTAGCCGATTGTACCGCAGTCGCCACCATTCAAACCATCACCAAAAATATCTGTGATCTGGAACAGGTAACAATCCGCCGGTAAACACATTTGGAATGTGTAAGTGTTGTCGGCAAGCGTAATAAAGTCAAGGTGGCCGGCAGTAAATACGAGGTCGCCATTTGAATTGTATACATAAACATCAATGTCTTCCGGATGACAATCCGTGATTACATCGAGATCGATGGTATAGCAGAATTCATCTACACAACCATTTGATGGAGGGATTTCGCCGCTGCAAACTCCATAAGGGTCATAAGAGAAGTACCCAACAGGTAATTCATCAGCACAGTCAAATCCCCAGGTTGCACAATTGAAATCAACAGGCAAATCAAGATCTCCATTCCAGTAGTATGTTCCATCATCAAGTGAACCGTCACCCAACCATACGGTTGCTTCTATCGGAAGCTGAGTGCCAGCGCAATCGCAGATAGTTTCGCCTGAGTTACATGCAACAGTGGTGAAGGAAGTTGTTGCAGAAACACTGCCGTCATTGAGTACATAATAAACAACGTAGTTGGCATTCTGCACATTGAAGAATAAACCTATCGCATCGCCACTTGTAAAACCATAAGCACTCATATCTAGGTACTCATATGGTCCGCCATTCACCGACGTATAAATACCTTCTAAAGTGCACCCTCCATTATAGAATGGAGTGATGTCTCCGGAAGGAACCTCGCCGGTTCCTGGATTTATACAGCCTGTATCATTGTAGTCGATAAATAGACTCGAGCAAACAGTGACTGTACAATCACCTGTGATGTGCAAATAGGTATCGCTGAATGTGCCATCACTTAATGTAAAGTAGTAATTGTATGAGGTGTTTGGTTGTCCAAGATCAATAGGAATAGCCTCTCCGGAAACAAATCCAAATCCTGTAAGATCGAAATCTTCCCAGCCTGCTGCAGTTGAATAGAGTGACAGCATTGAAATGGTGCAATCACCGCTGTAGTAAGGGTAAAGCGAAATAGTTTCATATCCGTCATTACATCCGTCATATGAATATTGCATGTCATAGAAACTACAAGCTGCACCGCACTCGCCAAATTGAGTAATAGTGAGGTAAGCGCAATCAGTATTTGTTGTGCAGTCATACTCATCAACCAACACTCTGATGGTTCCATCAAACGTGGAAGTCCAGGTAAGTAGGGATGTATTATAGATATCACCGGTACCATCGTCGTTGTAAGCCAGATATGTGCCAGCTGCACTATAAAGAGTTATCTGGGTATCCCACAAAGTACCCGAC
Source organism: Flavobacteriales bacterium (assembly GCA_031417525.1). Lineage (GTDB taxonomy): Bacteria > Bacteroidota > Bacteroidia > Flavobacteriales_D > Sanyastnellaceae > JAIBBG01. The sequence goes on from JANOVT010000377.1 coordinate 3,277, forward strand.
GTTGTGATCTCATAGGTCACACCGTTGCAGACAGTAGCTGTGCAGTATTCGCCACCATAGTTACAAGTAACGCCGTTAACGTCTCCATCAAATGCAGTGCTGATATCTGTGTATAGCGTGTTGTTGTTGGCGCATTGAGCTGACGATTGTGTCGCTGTTAGGTTTGCGAAGAGCGCAAACAACGCGGCAATAAAGTAAAGTCGGTAAGTAAAGATTGTCTTCATGTAGTAGTTTGTTTGTTGTCTAAAAAAAGCGCGCGAATATAATCGATCCCACGTGAAACAGCTAAGCAGATTTCATCTTTAACATGTTGAAATCTTCGGGAGGATTTTAAGAATCCAAGTACCCTGATCCGAAAATATTCAGTGATGCATTGATGAGAGTTTACTTCATCAAGTGCTCACAGTGCTACATTTGGCCCCTACGTTTTTTTGAATACGCTCGATAAAATATCCCTGCCGATCGCCTCTGAAATGGAGGAGTTTGAAAATTACTTCAAGGCAGCAATGAAAAGCGATGTGATGTTGCTTGATAAGATTACTCACTACATCATCAAAAGGAAAGGCAAACAAATGCGTCCCATGTTTGTGTTTCTCTCCAGCAAACTTTGTGGTGGCATTACTCCTGCGACGTACACTGCAGCTTCCTTGATTGAGCTGCTTCACACAGCAACTCTGGTTCATGACGACGTGGTGGATGTGTCTAATACCCGACGTGGTTTTTTTTCTATTAATGCCTTATGGAAGAATAAAATAGCAGTGCTCGTTGGTGACTATCTCCTATCGAAGGGACTTCTTCTGAGTGTGGAAAATAATCAGTTTGAACTTCTGCGAATTGTATCCAAAGCAGTACAGGAAATGAGTGAAGGAGAACTCTTGCAACAAGAAAAATCTCGACTTCTGAATCTCACGGAAGATATTTATTACGACATCATCCGACAAAAAACGGCATCTTTGATTGCCGCCTGTTGCCAAAGTGGTGCTTCGGCTGCAGGAGCCGACAAAGAAAGCGTCGAAAAAATGTATCAGTTTGGATTGAACATCGGTCTTGCATTTCAAATCAAGGATGATTTGCTTGATTATGGGTTTGGAGAGGACATTGGTAAACCCACAGGTATTGACATTCAGGAAAGAAAAATGACGCTTCCATTGATCTATACAATACAGAAATCAACGCCTGCAGAACGTCGAATGCTGGTGAGCATCGTAAAAAGGCACAACACGGATAAATCGAAAGTGAAGGAACTCATGGACACCGTCGTTAAAGCAGGGGGAATTGAGTATGCGCGTAAAAAAATGGCAGAATTTCGCGACAAAGCACTCAATATTATTTCTACATTTCCTGATGGTGATGCGCGCGCTTCACTCACAGAACTTGTACATTTTACCATCAATAGAAAGAAATGAAATTATCTTCGAAGCACGTATCTTTTTTTTCCTTCCTTGCAATTGTTTTGACTTGCTGCAATGAAAATAAAACTCCGCCAGCAACAAAGGCAGCGGTGGTTTTTTCTATTCCGAATGCAATCGAACAAGTCGTAATGAGTCACCCCGATGGTTCTCATAAATTTTCTGTTTTCACCAATACTGAAACCAAAGAAAAGGTGGCAGAAATTGAATTTCATCCAAATGGCCAACCCAAAATCCACAAACATTTCGAACGAGACACTTTGAACGGGGAGTCTTGGTGTTACTATGAGGATGGCAAACCCTGGAGTTTGAATACATTTAAAAATGGTGTGTATGACGGCATCTACAAAACCTGGCATGACAACGGCCAGCTGAATATCGATGGACGTTACGACAATGGCAAAGAAGAAGGGGAGTGGTTTACATACTATTCCAATGGAATGCTGAATACAAGAGGCATATACCGCAACGGTGAAAAAACCGGTGTCTGGTCTTCTTATAATCTCGAAGGATCTCTCAGAAGAGAACAGGATTTTTCAAAAGAAAAATAGTAAAGGCAGGAATGTGTTTTATGACTGGTGTGGATCAACACAGCTGTGTTGGAATTCAGCTCGCGCGCACCAAAAATCTTTCTGATATAAAAATATTTTTGTATCAGGGTCAGTTATCCCTATAGAACATGTTTCGTTTCCATCTGATCATTTTTTATTGCCTCTTGTCGGTCCTGACTTTTGGAGCAGAAGGTTCCGTTACCAGAGAAGAGTATATCCATCTCTGGAAGGATGAGGCTATTTACCAGATGGTCGTGCATAAGATCCCAGCGAGTATCACTTTGGCCCAGGGAATTTTGGAAAGTGGAGATGGCAACAGTCGACTTGCCAAGGAGGGAAATAATCATTTTGGAATCAAGTGCCACAATGACTGGACAGGCAGACGCATTTTTGAAGACGATGAAACACGCGGGGAGTGTTTTCGCCAATATGCCACAGCTCATGAGTCGTATGAAGATCATTCCATTTTTTTACAGAGAAAAAGATATGAAGCACTTTTTCAATTAGAATCGGATGATTATAAAGGATGGGCAAAAGGGTTGAAAGAATGTGGATACGCCACCAATCCAAAGTATCCGCAGCTATTGATCGGAATCATTGAAGAGTTTCATTTGCATGAGTACGACAAGATCGGTAAAGAATTTTTACGGAAAAATAAAATACCTGATCGGGGTAAATATGTGGACACTCCGGCTGCAGTTATCACTGAGCCTGTTCAGGAGAAATCAAAATCTAAAAAGCCAAAGCATACAGGTAACGATAGCGAAAGGAGTTCAATCACTATCAGCAATGGCAGGCAGGTGCTTCAAAGTGGCAATCACATTAAGTACACAATAGCGAAGGCTGGCGATACGCCGGAAAGCATAGCTAGGGACTTTGATCTTCACGAAGTATTCATCAGGAAGTTCAATGACCTCAATGCCGGGGATAAAATAAAATCAGGTGAATTCATCTACATCCAGCCAAAACGGAATCAGGGCTCACAAGAATCCTGTGTTGTTCAATCGGGTGAAAGTCTGCGTGATCTTTCACAACGATATGGGATCAAAATGAAAAAAATCCGTCGCTACAATCAACTGGAACCCGGATCAGAACCTGCCGCAGGCTCTACTATCAAGTTGAAAAGATAGTATCTGATCGGTGTTGTTTGATGGACTCATATCACTTTTCACAACTCATACAAACAAAAAAGCCTCATAGGTGATTACCTACAAGGCTTGAGTTTTTGTTGCCCGACCAGGGTTCGAACCTAGACTAACTGAACCAAAATCAGTTGTACTACCATTATACTATCGGGCACTGTTCGCTTTTCGTTGAAAGCGGGCGCAAATTTAATCATGCTTGACGACTACGCAAGTGTTTTTACCTTCGCTGGCATAATCTTCACAACAAGGTGAAAAAAATCCTCAATTACATCGACGGAAAGCTTCTGGAACCTCAGTCGGGCGGCTATCTTGAAAATATCGACCCCTCACGGGGAAAAGTGTACTCACTCATTCCGGATAGTGATCAGGTGGATGTGGACATGGCAGTGCAAGCTGCCCGGAAGGCATTTCCTGGCTGGAGCAACACTCCGGCAGCGGAGAGATCAGCCATCCTGGTGAGGATCGCAGATATGATTCACAACCAGCAGGAAGAGTTAGCAATTGCGGAAAGTATCGACAATGGCAAACCACTTACACTGGCGCGCTCCATGGACATTCCTCGTGCCGAAGACAATATGCGATTCTTCGGCACTGCGATTCTTCATTGGTCTTCAGAAGCGCACATGATGGAGGACAGAGCAGTGAATTACACGAATCGCAAGCCAATAGGCGCTGTCGCTTGTATTTCACCTTGGAATCTGCCACTCTATCTATTTACATGGAAAATTGCTCCGGCACTTGCAGCCGGAAATACCGTAGTTGCCAAGCCATCGGAAATTACGCCAATGACTGCGTTTCTTTTTTCCGAAATCTGCATCGCAGCAGGGCTTCCTGCAGGCGTGCTCAACATCATTCATGGAGTTGGTCCTAAGGCGGGTGAAGCAATTATTTCACACCCTCAGATCAAAGCAATTTCATTCACAGGCGGCACAGCAACCGGAGCCCGGATTGCAGCCACTGCAGCACCGAAATTCAAAAAGTTATCTCTTGAACTTGGCGGTAAAAACCCAACGGTCATTTTCGCTGATTGTGATTTTGATAAAATGCTAAGTACGACTTTGAGATCTGCATTTACCAATCAAGGTCAGATTTGTTTATGTGGATCCCGCATTATTGTCGAACGCAGCATCAGTGAAAAATTTATCAGTGCTTTTGTCGAGAAGGTCAGATGGATGAAGGTGGGCGATCCATTGGCAGAGGAAACAAAGTCTGGTGCCGTCGTAAGCGAATTACACATGAATAAGATCTTGTCTTATATCCAACTTGCACAGGCGGAAGGCGGAACTATTTTATGTGGAGGAGAAAGAGTATATCCCGGTGGAGAATTGAATACTGGATTTTACATTCAGCCTACAGTCATTCTCGGACTTGGACCTGATTGCAGAACGAACAGAGAGGAAATTTTCGGTCCGGTGGTGACGATCCAGATTTTTGATACCGAAGAAGAGGCTTTATCTCTGGCCAATGCAAGTGATTATGGTTTGGCGGCTTCAATCTGGACATCGGATGTCAGCAGAGCCCACAAACTATCAGCGAAGATCGAGTGTGGAATAGTTTGGGTGAATTGCTGGCTTCTGCGCGATCTGAGAACACCATTTGGCGGAGTGAAAAGTTCTGGGGTCGGCAGAGAGGGTGGCTGGGAAGCCTTACGGTTTTTTACAGAAGCTCAAAACGTCTGCATTGACTTAGCTTGAATCGGCGCGTAGCTCGCTACTTCATTTTTCTTTGGACTTAAATCCATTGGTGAAAAACCAACCGATTTTTTTATTGAACCAATTTTCAAGTGCATTGAGATAATTCATAATCATCGTAGTTGTTAGTGGTATGATTTTTTGACTAAACAGCACCGCCAGTCAAATTGTTGTTTATCCGACATGCAATTTTATCTGAATAATTACATCTCAGCAACACAGTAGGCAGGAAAACACAACATTTAGACGTAGCTCACCTAAAAAAGGTTAGCTCTCATACAATAAGTTGAAGTCAATTGTTGAAAAGCTGACATGGAGATCGTCTGAAGAGATTAAGTTGCTTTCACCAAAAACCATCATTACACAAGTGCAAATCGTTTTCCGGGAAGACTTTTTATGACACCGCGAAACTCAAGGTCTAGAAGTAGAGCCGAAAGTTTTGAAAATCCAATTCCGGTTGAATGACTCAGCACATCAATGGAAATTTTCTGATCGTCCTTCAAAAATTTTACGATGACAGATTCTTCAGGGCTCAAGTCATGAAATAGTGGAAGTTGTTTTGGCAATAGTTGATCTTCCGATTCCCAATTCATATAATCAATTAATTCCTTCGGTGAGGTGATGATCGCTGCGAGATTTTTGCGAATGAGTGCATTGCAACCGGCACTATATCTGTCCTGATACCTGCCCGGCAAGGCAAAAACTTCGCGGGCATAGGAATTTGCGAGGTGCGCAGTAATAATGGAACCACCTTTCAGATCTGTTTCAGCCACAATCGTGCAATCAGAAAGTCCTGCAATGATTCTGTTCCTCATGGGAAAAAGATCTGGTGTCATTTTCGTTGCGCTCGCAAATTCTGTTATCAATCCGCCATTTTTAAACATCTCATTTGCGACAGGAATATGCATGGAGGGATAGATTTTATCCAGACCGTGCGCTACACAAGCTGCTGTCTGCAGGTTAAGCGCAATCGCATTTCGATGCGCGCATATATCAATTCCGTATGCCAGACCACTTATCACGACAGGCTTCAAATGTGCGATTCCTTCGAGTAGTTCCTTGCAAAATCCTTTTCCATAACTCGTGGCATTTCTGGTTCCAATGACACTAATAACGCGGCGCTGTGAAAGATCCATTTTGCCTTTTGTGTAAATAAGCGCTGGTCCATCTTCGCACTGTTTCAGACGTTCCGGATATTTTGGATCTGTAAAAAAGTATGGAATGACATGATTGGATTCAATGAACGCCAGCTCTTTTTCCGCAAGAGCAAGAGCATTTGATCTCAGCACAGAACTGGCTCTTACCTCACCGATATCAGGTATTTTGGTAAGGGCTTTATGGCTTTCACGAAAAACCGCTTCGGCACTGCCGCAATAAGCAACGAGTTGTTTCGCTTTGACAGGCCCAATACCTGGAATCAAAGTGAGTGCAATTTGAAATTGAAGTGAATTGTGCATCATACTAAATGCACAAAAAAAGGCAAAGGCGAATTATTTGTTCGCCATAATATATTGCTCAATCGCCATAGACATAGACAGAGCCTTGGGTGTAGGCGCCATAACATCTATTTTTAGTTTGGCATCTTCCACTGCTTTTGCGGTAGTCTGACCAAATGCTGCGATACGCGTATTATTCTGCTTAAAGTCTGGAAAATTTTTAAAGAGCGATTCGATATCGGATGGGGAGAAAAAGACAAGCATGTCATATTTCACGTCCGCAAGATCCGAAAGGTCGCTGCAAACGGTTTTATACATGATCGCCTTGCTGAAGGCAATTTTTTCTTTATTCAGCGTGTCCGGAATACTTGGCTTTAATATATCAGAACAAGGCAGCAGGAATTTTTCGACGCGATGTTTTTTAATGGACTCCATTAATTCCTGAAAAGTGCTATGTCCAAAGAATATTTTGCGTTTGCGGAATTGAATGTACTTCTGCAGGTAATAGGCAATTGCTTCTGACATACAGAAATATTTCATCGACTCAGGAATGGTTAGCCTCATATCCTTGGCAAGTCGGAAATAATGATCCACCGCGTTTCTGCTGGTGAAAATCACTGCTGAGTGCTCCAGGATATCAACTCGTTGCTGACGAAATTCCAAAGACTCCAATCCTTCCACATGTATGAATGGGCGGTAGTCAATCTTGAGTTTGTGCTTTCTGGCTAACTCAACGTATGGATTTTTATCTGCACCCGGGTCTTGCTGGGTGATCAGTATGGTCTTTAGCTTTTCGGCCATAGTGTGAATCCTGGTATAAATGATTTCTTAACCCTGCTATTCCTTATGTGGATAAAATTGCCTTCAGGCAAACTATCAAGGGTAAAATTTCAAGCGTGCAAATGTAGAAAAAGATATAGAAAACAGGTACGCCTGATGAAGCTGCGTTGAAAAGTCCTCTCAACATCCGGTATATCATCATAAAAACGAATAGAATCAGGGCTGACAGAACGAATGGTTGTATGACGTAAAGTGGTGAATAAGCTAAAAATGCGGTAATCGGAAAAAGAAAAAGACCAATAACCCGGTTAATCAGAAAGAGATTGTACTCATATTCCGCAAGACCATAGTCGCCATCTGACATAATTTGCACAATCCGGATACCGGCGGTTTTGAGGGCATAAGCGGAAATCACACCACCCAAAATGGACAGATAGAGTAAAAAGCCAGACAATCCATATGGGGATAGACCAAAAAACTTCACGCCGAGAAAAATGACTAATGCTGTCAACAGATAAAATGAAATATTGAAGAGGAGATTGGCTCTTGGAGTATTGGGTTCTTCACGAATGGCTTGTCGAAGTATCCGCACATTCCAGGTGCTGTTCCACAACCGGCTGATCCGCATCGGATGGAATCGCCGCGTATAAGCAATAGTGATCAGGGCAAAGAGAAAAACCAAAATCATCCAATCCTCAGATAGGTTGACAGCCGGTCGTTGCAATACCTCGTTCATGCGGCAAATGAAATGGATATGTCAGCGCTTCAGAAATACGCTTTCAAAAGCTTTCAACCTTGAGCTGTCATCATTATGAAGTTGCGATTGTTTTGATACAGATTTTGTATGGCAGCCATGCTCTATTGCAAGATTTGAGTTAACGGTAGTACTTTCACATGATTACTTGCTTTGTTTCGAAAAGTTGATTCGCGCTCTGAGTACTTTACAGGCCGCAGGATCTCAAATTCTTTGCTTTACTGATGAAAATGCTTATTGCAGCGCAGCATAGCTGCGGCAGAAGGTAAAACAAAAAACTCTGCGGTTAAAAAAATCTCTTGATTCCGGACGCCGCTAAGTGCCTGAAGGTTTAACTATTGACCTGATACGGATTTTTATTGACCAGCTATGACACGGTGCCCGATCTTTTTCGCAGAGGGAAAGAGTTTACAACATTCGCAGAAAACCAATCTCTTGTTCAGAGAGATGACGACATCGACCTCTCGGCAAATCTTTTTTTGTTAGTCCGGCAAACATGACACGATCGAGCTTTTTTACGGTGTAGTTGAAATGTTCAAACATCCTCCGAACAATCCGATTGCGTCCGGAGTGGATACGAATACCAACCTGATGCGGATCATCACCAACATAACTCACGTCGTCAGCTTTAATAAGTCCATCTTCAAGCTTGACACCTTCTCTCATTTTATCCAGATCAGTGCCTTTTACTTTCTCAATAGTCTCGACATGATAAAGTTTTTGTATGCCGTGTTTAGGATGAGTCAGTTTTTTCGCCAATTCACCATCGTTGGTAAATAGCAACAAACCAGTAGTCTGGCGGTCGAGCCTGCCCACCGGATAGATGCGCTCCTTGCAGGCATCTTTTACCAACCACATCACCGTTTTCCTTTCTTCCGGATCATCCATGGTGGTGATGTAGTCTTTAGGTTTGTTCAGCAGCACATATTGAAGCTTTTCGGGCTTCAGATTTTTGTCATCGTATTTTACACTATCAACCTTTGGATCCACTTTGAAGCCGAGTTCAGTAATGACTTTATCGTTCACTTTTACAAGGCCGAGTTCAATCAATTTATCTGCATCACGTCGCGATGCAATACCCGCATTGGATAAGAATTTATTGAGCCTCATCAGGCCATCGAATTTTTTCGGTTTCCAGCCTTCAGGTTTGTCACCCGCATATTTACTGGTGAAAAATTGCTTCGGTTCACCCTGACCTGGCCTTTTCTTCGCTTTTGAAAAACGCTTGTCATCACCATAGCCACCTTCTTTGGATTTGCCATAAGGCTTCTTGTCACCGAATTTTTTATCACCGTATGATTTTTCGCCATACGATTTTTCACCCAATTTTTTGTCGCCGAATTTTTTTTCTCCATAAGCTCTTGCACCTGTTGGCTTATCACCATAAGGTTTGTCGCTCAGCTTTTTTGCACCGAATTTTCTATCGGATGGTTTGTCAGATTCACGTTTATCTGTGCGATACGCCATGTCCTTTTCGCGGGATGATCCACGTTTACCACGATTAGAATCCTTTTTATCAACCAGCGGTTTTTTCTCTCGCGTTGATTTTGTAGTCTTTTTCGAACCGGAAGCAGGTCTTTTACCTGCACTTTTTTTAGCGTCGCCTCTGCCAGCCATGATGTGGGATGTGGAAATGTTTGGCGCTAAAGTACGATGTCATCACGCCATGGGCCAGAAAGCATCTTCAAGGTGGAGAATTTGCACACCACCATTCATGTTCAGAATGGATACAATGTCAAAACGAGGTTCTTTGGCACTTTGCATCTGACGTATGTATGCGTCAGCACTCAGGCAAATTTTTTTGCGTTTAGTTTTGTTCACAGCTTCCCAGGGTTCACCGTATACGTTGCTGTATCGCATTTTCACTTCTACAAAAACGATATGTGTTCGCGATTCAACAATGAGATCCAGTTCAAATCGGTAGTATTTCCATTTTCTTTCAAGAATGGTATATCCCAATTTTTCCAGAAATTCTGCGGCAAGCTTCTCACCTAAATCTCCTTTTTCTTTGTTATTGGTTTTCGTACTCTCCATGTCGGCTAACTTTACACGAAATTCTTTCTGATATGCGATTTGTCTTATTCCTTTTTGGAATAACTTATTTTAGTTTATGCCTAAATGCACAATTGCCTGCACCGGAAGACTTGCGAATTGAAAGCAATAAACAACATCAGATTTATATCACCTGGGGCTATAATCGGGCTTACTACAATAAGAGCGACGTCCACTTCAAAGGAGATGGGTATGATTTTACTTTGAAAGGTGCACGGGCAGAGGACATGCCTGAGAAATTTTCACCGGATGTTTATTTCAATCCCGGCCAGTTTACTGTACCTCAATTCAATTTCAGGGCTGGATACTATGTTGGGAAAAACACGGCCATTTCATTGGGGTGGGATCACATGAAGTATCATCTCATCGCCACTCAGCTTGTCAAAATAGATGGTCATATCGATGAAGAGAAATATTCTTCACCGGCTTTTACGGGCGATTTTCACAATGAATATATTTTGTATGGTCCGTCTTTCATGAATTATCATCATAGTGATGGCTTTAATTTTATCAGATTGGCTTTGGAACAAAGAATTCCTTTTTGGCAATCTCACAACGAACACCATGTGCTTGCAATGAATGGATCCGTTTCAGCTGGCGCAGTGATGCCCTGGACAGACTTCACTTTTTTCGGTGTAAATCACCGCAACAAACCTCATTTCGCTGGTTATGGGTTCAGTGTTCATGCCGGATTTCGATATGAGTTCTTCAACTATTTCTTCTTGCAGGTGACGGCGCAAGTTGGTTGGAGCAACCTCACCGACATTATGCTCGAGGATGAACTAGCCAGTCGGGCAGATCAGAAAATAACATTCATCGAACGAGCCTGGGCTTTGGGTGGATATATTCCCATTCGTCGCGCCAAAACCAATATTTCAGAGTGATAGTGTTCATGATAAATCACCAATTGGATTGCAAAAAAAAAGGAGTCGAATAATCGACTCCTTGTAAAATTTCATTTGATGAATTTCTATTTCAACGTAATGTTTGAACTTCCGATCAAGCCACCACTTTCATAAACATTGATTTTGTAATTTCCTTTCTGGAATACATAACCGTCATTGGCAGTATAATAAACGCAAACATCTGCGTCGTTCTGCTGATAGTCAACTTCTCTTGTAACACTGTAAGAAGTTTCTACATCGCCCACAAGAATGTTACCTGAAGTTTTACCTGTCAGCACCTTGTTGTCTGGACCAACAACACTCATATAGAGTGTCCTCATTCCAGGCTGAGCAATTGGGTTTTTTCTGATCCTGAAACATGATTTTATCATCTCTGTTTTTGAAGCACGATCAGTGTCGATTTGTTTACCACTGTTTCTTTCGAAAAGGGCGCTGTTCACGTATTCGCCGGTCGTCAGTACAGAACCTTTTGCGTTCATCTCTTTGGATGTGCTCAGTTCGCCTTCCAATTCTTTTCCTTTGGCTTCCGCGCTATTGGCTCTGTCCGCTTCCGCATTTCTCTCCATCGTCAATTGTTGATTGGCCTGGTTAAGCGAATCGATCTGATGAATATAGTTTTTCATGATACCACGGAGAGTGGTTGCTTCAGCTTTCAATTTGGTAATGTCATAGTCTTTGTTCTTCACTTTTTTCAGGAGAACCGAAAGTTCGTTTTCCTGTTCGTCAATTTTTGCTTGCATCTCAGCATTTGTAACCGAAATGGTGTCATAGTTCATTTTCATTGCTTCAAGTTCAACGGCGAGTTCTTTTCTGTCCGTATCAAGATTGGCATATTCCTGAGAGATGTAGACATATTCTTTGTCTTGCCCGTTGATCTTCCATGCCATAAATCCAAGCACACCAAGCAATAATGCTATGATGACGATATAAACTTTGTTACTCATATTAATTTGGTTTTAGATTGAATCATGAATTTATATTTCATGATGGACAAATAAAAGGAACGCCAGCGGATTTATTTTTACAATGTTGTGAATTTTGTTTACATCAATGTGAAGAAAACATTTTGTGAATTCCATATTTGGTTGGTAATCAGCAGAATTTTTATTTTGCTGCTTCGAAATGAAACCCTTTTATATTTGCAACCCGTTAAAGGGAGCTCGACATGGTCCTGTGGCCGAGCGGCTAGGCTCAGCTCTGCAAAAGCTGCTACTGCGGTTCGAATCCGCACGGGACCTCTCTAAAAACCCATCATTATGATGGGTTTTTTTGTTCCTGAAGGTCGCTAACTGCATCATTGATTGAGCCATGAAAAGGTTCGCCCAAAATGAAAATGTGTCAAGAATGTTCACGCTGGTATAGGTAGATTAAATTTTTGTGAGCATCTATTCATTCGCTTTGCCAGTGAACTTTTAACTTACCTTCATCGGAACTAAAAACTTCTAAAACTTGGTGTATCTAGGCTCTATGGAATCCAACCACAGATAACTTTTGTTGACGGACAATCTTCCTATTGTCAATTTTCTTGTTGAATATTGCGGAATAATTTATAAAACCATATTTCATGAAAAAATTCTTACTCTTTTTGATTGTTGCTGTTATGTCTCCGATGCTTGCAAGTTCGCAATTGGCTCCGGGTTCATTCGGTGAGGATTTCACTGTTACTGATCAGTTTGGTGTTGACCACAACTTATACAACTACCTTGACCAGGGGTACACCGTGTATTTGGATGTTTCAGCTACATGGTGCGGTCCATGCTGGGGTTTTCATACCTCCAACGCACTTGATGAGTTGTATATCAACCACGGTCCTTCAGGCGCTCCAGGCGTTGACGCAAATACGACTGATGAGTTAATGGTAATCTGGGTGGATGGTGATGCAGCTACAACTAATGCTGAAATGGCTGGTGGTGCTGGAAGTCAGGGTAATTGGTATGGTCCGGGTACAAGCGATACAACCGTATTTTTCCCAATGACAAATCCTGTGGCGTCTGTGGCAAATCAAATCAATGCAGACTATGCAATCGGATACTTTCCTACCATTTATCGCATTTGTCCAAATCGCACTGTAACTGAAGTTGGTCAGCTTAGCGCAACAGACTTATATGCAACATTGGGTGAGTGTCCTGCTCCGGCATCTACCTCAAATGACCCGAGTTTGCTAAGTTACAATGGTGATTTGATTACCTGTGGAAATGTGGATGTGGCTGTGAAAATCCAAAATAATTGATTGTCACCACTTACCGCTTGTACAATTACTGTTACTGGCGGGACTTCAACATTGACTTATGATTGGACTGGCAATTTGGATACTTACGAAATTGCTAGCGTAAATGTTGGCTCAGTGAATATGACAGCTGCGGGTAATCTGGAAGTGAGCATTTCATCAACTGATGACAATGTTGCTAATAATAATTATACTGCATCTATTGGCTTTGCTGAAGAAGCAACTACACACATCAGAATTGATATTACTTTCGATAACTGGCCGGAAGAAAATTCATGGGAAATTACCAATGACATGGGTGCCGTTGTTGCTGATCAAGCCTACAGCACTGGCAATCCAGACGCTTCTTCTTTGGTAGAAGACATTTATTTGCCTTCCACTGGTTGTTATCAATTTACCTGGTTCGATGCTTACGGTGATGGATTGAATGGTTCATATTGGGGTTTTACAGATGGCTCTATTTTGGTAAAATCGATAGACAATGACGGTCAAGTAAGTTCTATTTTGTGGGATTACGATGGCTCATTTGGCTTCCTTGAAGCTTCTGCAAAAGCAAACGTGCTTACAACAGTTGGAATTGAAGAAATTGTTTCTTCTGCTGATATCCGTTTGTACCCAAATCCAGCTTCTGATCGCGTGACTTTCGAATACACACTTGCTTCAAGCGAAATGGTTAGCATTGAATTGGTTGACATGCTTGGCAACCTTGTTATGGTGCAGAATGCTGGTAAAAAGGCAGCAGGCGCTAATCAAAGCCAAATCGAATTGGATGGTGTTGCTTCTGGAGTTTACATCGTGAATTTAAGAGCTGGTAACAGTGTTTCAGTTTCTAAATTGACTGTGAGATAATCATTCACACTAATTCATAAAAGAAACCGCCCCAATTTGAGGGCGGTTTTTTTTTTAAGGATTCGCAGGAATCCCACTTTGATCAATCAGATAGACTAGCGAAGCCATCGCGGCTGCACCCAACTCGAGCTCACGTTTATTCACGTTTTCGAATCGATCATTGTTTGAATGATGATAATCGAAATAACGTTGTCCGTCAACGTTTAAGCCAAACAAAGCGATTCTATCGTCTTTTAGCGGACGGATGTCTACGCCGCTGCCGCCTTGTCTGAACCGGAAAATATTGTATGGTTCAAAAAGTGGAGCCCAGGATTTCAAAAGCGAAAATTGCGCATCATTTGTTTCACAATTAAATCCGGCTGGTGTAAATCCTCCACCATCACTTTCAATTGCAGCTACATGGACGAGCTTTTGTTCGCTGCAAATTCGGGCGTAGGTTTCACCACCGTCATTTCCAAATTCTTCATTGATAAATAGAACTATGCGAATGGTGTGTTTTGGTTGATAACCCAAAGCCAGTAGAGTCCTCAGTACTTCAATGGATTGAACAATTCCGGTTCCATCGTCATGTGCTCCCTCTCCTATGTCCCACGAGTCAAGGTGTCCGCCAATCGTAATATATTCATCCGGGAAAACATTTCCTTTTATTTCAGCAATAACATTGGATTGCATGGTTCTCGGAAACGCTTCGCAAGAAAGTTGCAGATCGAATATGAGATCAGGATGAACCGTAAGGTCTGCGCTGAGTTGTCTGGATCCAACAGCACTTAAAGCAGCTGCAGGTATCTGCGGTATGGAGTCCTGATATTTCGTTGCTCCTGTATGTGGATAATTGTCGTCCGCCAAAGTCAATGATCTGATCAGGCAGGCCACAGCCCCGTATTTCGCTGATTCACTTGGGCCATTGCCTCTGATCGGATAGGCACCGCCGTAAGCCGCTCCGGTATTTATCAAAGCCGCATCCATCGCTTTATTGAAAAAAACTATTTTGCCACGAATATTCTTTTCGCCCAATGCTTCAAGTTCCTCAAAAGATTTTACTTCGACCACATTCGCGGATATTTTTCCATTCGTTCCGACTGAACCACCCAATGCAGTGAGTGCAATTTCTTTGTTGCTCTCACCCTCCGGTGTGTAACTGCCTGTCTCAAAATTGCCTCTTGTCCAGTGAGGTACATCAACCGGCATGAGAAAAACATTATCCGGCTGATATTTTTCCAGAGTCTTTTTACCCCAATCGATTGCCTTCGCAGCGTTTTCTGATCCCGCAAGTCTATTGCCAATGCTCTTGCAGAGAAATCTCAGATTTTCATAACATTGTCCATTCGTCAATATTTCGTGGTGGATTCTGGCAAGCATCAGTGAATCATTGTTCAGCTGTGTGAGCATGGTCTCACTTCGCAACATCAGAATTAAGAAGGCTATGAAAATCTTTCTCATGTCTAAATCATAAATGAGCCATTATTAATGTCGAGAGCTTGTCCAGTGATGGATGTCTGTTCTTCCGAAAATAGAAAACGCACGAATCTTCCGATTTCTTCTGGCTGAGATATTCGATTCAATGGCACGAACGACATTTGTTCTGCAAATCCAACTTCGTATGCGATTCCACTATGATCAGCCAACTTTTGGATTCCGGCTTTAGCCATCTCCGTTTCTACCCATCCCGGACAGATCGCATTGACCAGAATTTTAGCTGGAGCTAATTCGATTGCTAATGACCGGGTTAAACCGAGAAGTCCTGTTTTGGCTGTACAGTATGCCGTGTATTTGCTTACACCAAATCTGGCAAGGCAAGATGAGGTGATCACAATGTGTCGGAATTCTGATGTTGAATTCTTCAGAAATGGCAGCAATTCTTGAATAGTAACATAGGTTCCATTGAGATTGATTGAAATAATCTCCTCCCAGCGATCTGCCTCTCCATAGTGGTTTTCACCGCCGATGCCTGCATTGGCGAAAACACCCTGAATTTGATATTGTTCGGTATTCAATTTTTGAAGGGACGATTGCCAGGCATTCCGATCTCGCACATCAAATGCCCAACAAAGATGGGCAGAAGAATTCTTGAGTTTGTTCTGCGTTTCTTCAAGATGGCCCATCTGCCTGCCGACTAGGATTAAATGAACACCCGGAGATTCCGCAAGTATTTGTGCAGTTGCTCTTCCGATGCCGGAGCCGGCACCTGTAATTACGAAGGTTTTTGCCATCTGAAATAAAGGCTGAAAAGAAATTAATGTTGAATAATCGCAATGGCGATTTGATTGCGGGCACAATGATAAGACCAACTTCGAAGTTCTGGCGAAGGGCATGTGAAGCCGCCGGAGAATACAACTTAGCTTTGCGCGGGCATCAAACCATCTTTCTATGAAGTATAATCTTAGCGAAATTTCTCAACTAATACGCGATAGGCGATCCATCACACCTGAAAGTTTCAGCGAACGAAAGGTGCATAGGGAGCAGATCGAACATATTCTGACCAACGCAACATGGGCGCCAACACATGGAATGACTCAACCTTGGCGCTTCAAAATTTTTATGGGTGAAGGAATGAAAAAAGTACAGATTGCACTTCCAGACTTTTATCGCCAAACAACGGCAGCCGCAAGTTTCAAAGAGAGCAAATTCGAAAGATTACAACAAAGACTCACGAAAGTTTCCGTTCTGATTGCTATTTGTATGGAAAGAGACAAAACGGAAAAAATTCTTGAGATGGAAGAAATTGAAGCAGTTGCATGTGCTGTTCAGAATATGATGCTGACGAGCACCGCCTATGGTCTTGGCTCTTTCTGGTCAACACCTAAATTCATTTACTCTGACGTTATGCATTCTTTTCTGGGATTAGGTGAAGGAGATAGGTGTCTTGGGTTATTTTATCTTGGATACCCATCTGCTGATTGGCCCACTAGTCATCGTAAACCTCTTGAATACGTGAGCGAATGGATCGTGGACTAGCACAACGTAGACGCTGCTTCAGATTTCAACTGCCAATGCTTCTGATGTCATTCTTTCTGATGTTTTGTTTCACAGCAAATTCTCAGGAGAATGTCACCACTTTAGGTGTTCAGTTAAAACCGATGATACCAAGCGGCTTTTTTGGAAACGGTGAACAATTCACCGAAGAGGAAAATTATACCGTCGGTCTGTCGCCTAAAATGGGTTGGAATTTTGGCATGATCGTGCGACGAGGATTCACAAAAACCTGGAGTTTTGAAACAGGGATTTGTATGGTACAGCGCAATTTCACTCTGACCTTCAATCAACCGGAACTGCAAAAACCTCAGAAGCTTGACTTTCGTTATGTATGTTATGAAATCCCGGTACAGGGAATCGTTTTTGTCAAACTTGGAGAGCAACTTTACATGAATGCAAGTGGTGGATTTTCCTTGGATATTTATCCGTCTAATGTGGAAAGTTCGAACTATGTAAAAATTGACACAGTCAATTTTGACTTTTATCAGAAAACCTGGCGCAATGGCTGGCTGCAGTTTGCATTACTTGCCAATTATGGTTTCGAATGGAGATCGAAAGAGTCAGGATATTTTTATGTGGGGGCATCCTATCATAGGCCGTTCAAAGAAATTGGTTTAACTAGAATGCTCATTGAACGGAACACTGATCCTACTCGCTTATCTTTTTTATTGGGTGGAAATTACCTAACAGCTGATTTCAGATATTTTTTCAATGAGAAACCCGAAAGGAAAAAGCCAAAATCTTAAAGAGTCAATGGATTGATATAAAAAGCTCAAGAATTCAGTCGGCAGGCGTTTGAAAAATTCATAATGCATCATGCTGTCATTGGCTTAAAGTCGGAATTGTAACCTTCTCATTTGTTTTCGGTATAAAGTAAACCTACTAACTGACTTTAAATATGAAAAGAATATCCCAAACCCTGCTGTTACTTCTGGTTCCCTGGTGTTTACAAAGTCAGGCAAACATTAAAAGTTTCACCTTCCACGGGCAAGTCTTTGAACTCAGCCTCATAGACTCTTCTGAAAAACCGTTGATGGGAGTGCCAATCGAAGTATGGTCAGGTGAAGAACTTATTACCACGTTGGAAAGCGGGCCAAAAGGCAAATACAACATCAGCCTCATTTATTATCCTTCATACAGGCTGAAATTTGGTAAATCTCCATACATATCCAAGGTAATCGAAGTCGATGCGAATGGTTTTGCCCGGGCAGCTGAATTCGGGGTTGTTAACCTTGATCTGGACATTTCGATATTCAAAGACAGAGGCCTGCTGGGCATGGACTTCATGAATTACACACCAGTTGCAATTGCCCGATTCAACAAGAAAAAGGGCACTATCGAGTGGGATATGGATTATGCCAATCAGATTAGCGAACGTGTTTCCGGAGTTCTGGAAGCCAACGGCAGATAACCTTGCATTGTTGAAAATCTTTCGACGCGACAGTTCTTTCGGAATCTTCGTGTTTCATCTTTGAATTCTATGAAAGGTATCTACTCCACCTTGGCCTTGTTATGTTTCTGTTCCTTGAGTCTTTTTGCGCAAAAAGAAAAAAAGAATGAAATAACCGGCGACCATTTTCTTATTAAAGGACGCGTCTATCAAGTGGATATGTTGGAGGGCACAGAAGACAAAGCTTCCAACGTACAAGTTGTGGTTTATCAGGAGAAAGAATTGTACGTTGCATTTTTTACGAGCGAAACCGGAGCCTACTCTTTTTATCTGCCTATTGGTCACCAGTATGAAATCTGGTATGGTGGTTCGGCTTTCGTAAATAAAAAAGTGCATATAGATGCCACTCAATTTCCAAAAGAAAAAAAACCAAGAACAACGCCATTAGATATGGGATTGTTCCGGCCTGTAGAAGGTTATGATTTTCCGATGTTGAATGAGCCTATTGTTCATATCAGTTATGATCCTGAGCTTGACCAGATAGGCGCTAACCTTGAAGCAATAGCGAGTAGAACTGCCGAACTGGAGAAATACTTTAAAAAAATCAAGAAAGAATCAAGTAAAAAGAAGACCTGATTTCTTCGGGTGACATTCTCGTTACATAAATACGGGTTGATACGTCTAATTTCGCCGGCATACACAACAGACGGCAAATCGTGGAACCAGAACAAAAAGAAAAAAAGAAAAAAGTTTCAAAGGAATCTTTTCGCAGAGCGCTTGGCGTTTTCCGATATCTGAAGCCATACACATTTTTGTTTTCAATTGGCATGTTGCTTCTCGTGATTTCCGGGCTACTGGTCATTGTGATTACCGCTCTTCTTGGTCAGCTTGTGAGTCCGATGACGGGAAGCGAACTCTCCGGAGGTGGCACAATGAATAAAATTGTCGACCAGTTGAACATTGGTTCGCAGTGGGGAACGACTGGTCAGGTGCTTACTGCTCTCGTCTTATTGTTGATCATTCAAGGTGTCTTTTCTTTCTTTCGGGTTTATATTTTTTCCTACGTCACCGAAAATGCAATGCTCGCGCTACGACGAGATGCATACAGCACCATTATTCGCATGCCTATGCAGTTTTTCAACGAACGCAGAGTGGGGGATTTAAGCAGCAGACTTTCCAGCGACATCACCACCATTCAGGAGACGCTTACGAATACGATGGCGGAATTCATCCGTCAGTCAGTCATCATTATCGTAGGTGTTGGCTGGTTAGTTTCATATTCCTATAAACTTACACTGGTCATGCTTTGCAGTTTGCCCGTGATCATTGTTGTGATGGTTCTGTTCGGAAGATTTATCCGCAAGTTGGGCAAAAACACTCAGGATAAAGTGGCAGAGAGTAGTGTCATCGTAAATGAATCTTTTACGGGAATTATCAATGTTAAAAGTTTTGTCAATGAAGCGTTTGAAACCAATCGTTTTGGAAAAAGCATCCTGACAATTAAAGATATAGCGATGAAAAGCGCCGTGTGGCGAGGAATGTTTGGAACGTTCATCATCATT
The DNA here is from genome assembly GCA_031417525.1 of Flavobacteriales bacterium. GTDB lineage: Bacteria > Bacteroidota > Bacteroidia > Flavobacteriales_D > Sanyastnellaceae > JAIBBG01. The sequence continues at coordinate 23,001 of JANOVT010000377.1, forward strand.
TTTCTATTTGGTGCATTAGGACTGGTGATGGGTGTAGGAGCTCATCTTCAGGATACCGGTGAATTGCAAAAGGATGTTCTTGGAAAATTTGTTTTTATCACAGGACTGGTAGCAGGCTCCATTGGCGGCCTGGCCGCTCAGATGGGAACATTGCAAAGAAGCATTGGCGTGATTGAAAGTGTCATGGAAATTCTGAGTTTTAAAACAGAAGAAATTGATCTTTCGGAGAAACCGAGGACACATAATCTCAAAGGAGAAATCACATTCGACAAAGTCAATTTTTATTACAGTTCAAGGCCGGATGTTCAGGTTTTACGTGAAGTTTCTTTTCATGTAAGTCCAGGCCAACAGGTCGCATTGGTTGGCACTTCCGGATCGGGAAAGTCAACGATTGCAGCACTCATTCAACAATTCTATTTGCCGGTAAGTGGCCAGATCTCATTCGATGGCAAATTGGCATCTGCTTTTTCTCTTGTTGGTCTGAGAAGCCACATGGCATTTGTACCACAGGAGGTCATTTTATTCGGAGGAACTATTCGAGAAAACATTGCTTACGGCAAACCGGACGGAGATTTTGAAGAAATAAAGGAAGCGGCGCGCAAAGCGAATGCGCTCGATTTTATTGAGTCATTTCCGGATGGCTTTGAAACTGTAGTTGGTGAAAGAGGGATTCAACTCAGTGGCGGACAACGCCAGCGCGTAGCCATCGCGCGCGCTGTGCTGCGAAATCCAACCATTCTCATCCTGGATGAAGCAACAAGTTCGCTTGACAGTGAAAGTGAGCACCAGGTTCAAGACGCCTTGGACAAGCTTATGAAAGATCGAACGTCTATTGTAATTGCGCATCGGTTGTCAACCATCCGCAATGCGGATAAAATCCTTGTACTGGAGCAAGGTATTATCAGAGAAGAGGGCACACACGATCAACTGATAGCAACCAGCGGATTGTACAAACGCCTCAGCGAACTTCAATTCGATAGCGATAAGCCTGATGTCAGTGCGATTTCAGGCGAAACTGTCTGATTTATCCGTCATCGGATGAGTCTGAATGTGCTATCATTTCCACTTTCAATGATGAAGGCTGCCGAAAGTGTTGCTGTGAGTATCTTTGCCAGCGTTCAAAAACAAAAGGAATTTACACTTGCCGATTCTCTGAAAGGAAGTCGCAGTGTCTCCAGTAAATACATCGGCTGCGCCGGAAATCGAATGAAAAAGAAAGCACTTATCACAGGAATCACTGGTCAGGATGGCGCCTACCTCGCCGAATTGCTATTGAGCAAAGGATACGAAGTTCATGGCCTAAAGCGCCGAAGTTCTCTGTTTAATACGGATCGTATTGATCATCTTTATCAGGATCAGCACGAGAATGGTGTAAAGATGTTTTTACATTATGGCGACATGACCGATAGCACGGGTATCATCCGTATTGTGCAAGAAACCGAGCCTGATGAAATCTATAACCTTGCAGCTCAAAGCCATGTAGCCGTGTCTTTTGAAACGCCTGAGTACACTGCAAATGCTGATGCGACAGGCGCGCTGCGCTTGCTGGAAGCAATCCGAATCCTTGGTCGTGAAAAGACGACGAAGTTTTATCAGGCTTCAACCAGTGAACTTTATGGAAAAGTGATGGAAGTTCCTCAAACAGAAGAAACTCCTTTTTATCCTAGAAGTCCTTATGCAGTTGCGAAGCTCTATGCATTCTGGATTACAAAAAACTATCGCGAAGCTTATGGGATGTTTGCATGCAATGGAATATTGTTCAATCATGAATCCCCTTTGCGCGGTGAAACATTTGTAACAAGAAAAATCACACGCGCTGTTGCCAAAATAAAACTTGGTCTTCAAGACAAATTATTCCTTGGAAACGTAGATGCAAAACGCGACTGGGGCCATGCGAAGGATTATGTAGAAGGTATGTGGTTGATGATGCAACAAGAAGTGGCAGATGATTATATACTTGCAACAGGAGAAACCCACAGTGTGCGGCATTTTTGCGATCTTGCTTTTGCACAGGTGGATATCAAACTCGAATGGAAAGGTGAAGGCGTGGATGAAAAAGCGTATGATGCAAAAACCAATAAAGTAATCATCGAAATTGACCCCAAATATTTTCGGCCAACTGAGGTGGAGTTGTTGATTGGCAATCCTGCAAAAGCACATAAAAACCTGGGATGGAAACATAAACATTCACTTCAGGAATTGGTAGCCGACATGGTGAAAGCGGACGTTGAACTTTTTACACGTGACCGCTATCTCATGGACGGCGGACATAAAGTGATGAACTACCACGAATAGTCGCTGTTTATTTTTGTTTGACATCGGCCTCAGGCCGCACACCATTCCATTTTATCTCATTTGGCTCAGACACGCTCATTGATTTATTCAATACTCAAACCTTGGGTAGGTTTGGGCACGTATCTTTTTTTCAGAAGAATAAAATTTGAAGGCATAGACAATCTGCCATTGGATCGTCCTGTGATCATTGTGGCGAATCACCAGAATGCGATGTTGGATCCATTGATGGTTTGTCTGGCAAGCAAAAACCAATTGCATTGGTTGACACGCGCTGACATTTTCAGAAAGCCATCCATGAATTGGTTGTTGCGCAAAGTCAACATGCTTCCTGTTTATCGCGAACGGGATAGAGTCGCGGACCTTGCCAATAAAAATCAGGAGACGTTTGATGAGTGTTATGCCCGCATGAAACGAAATGCAGTGATTTGCATTTTTCCGGAAGGAACACATCGTGGAAAGAAACAACTGGTGCCGTTGAAGAAAGGCACTGCACGAATGGTAATGGGCGCAATAGACGCAGGGATCGACAATTTGTGCATTGTTCCTGTAGGTCTCGACTACGAGAATTATTACAATTATCGCAAGAATTTATTTGTAAAATGCGGACAGCCGATTCTCATCAATCACGAGCCGAATCAAACAGGTTTCGATAGAGCGCGCGCACAAACAGACATTACCAATAAAATTCACGACGCGCTTTCGGCGGTTATGATTAATATTACAGATGACGAGGTATATCATGAAATCATGCATCTGAGACCTTTATGTGACTCCATTTCTCCTTCCAAAAGATTATCTGATCAATTTCAATTTTTTAAAAATGTTTCTGCCAGACTTGAAAAAGAAACTGCACATCATCATTTTTTAAAACAAGAAGTCAATGAGTATCACAGTCTCATGCATCAACTTGAAATTCGGGAAGATTTGTTTAAAGAATCATTGCCTCCTTTTATTGCGTTGTTTGCAATTCTTGCCATACCAATAGCGGCACTGGCCGGTTTGTTTTTCTACCCTTTGTATGCGTTGACGGAAAAATTTGTAGCGAAAGTTGTGAAAGATCCGCTATTCCGTAACTCTATACGATTGTGTTTCTGGACCTTTCTGACGCCAATCTGGTTGCTGCTTGTATATGCTCTTATTTCTATTTTCACATGCAGTTCATTCATTGCTTTGCTGACTATTGCATCACTATTCGCGAGTGGTGTAATTGCTTTATGGTGGCGAAATGCATGGAGTGAATTTCAAATGCACTTGAAATGCCTTCGATATGAAAAAAGCAAAAACACGAAATTCGCTAATTGGAAATTGAAACGCAATTCCATTATTCAACTGATCAATCAACTTAAATAAACTTCAACGATGTATAAAAGAATCAATGGACTTCAGCACATTGGCGTCGCAGTTTCCGACATGGATCGCTCACTGAAATTTTACCGCAAATTTTTCGGACTCGATATACCATTCTTCGACAGTGTTCAGCCCGCTCCATTGATGGATGTTTATACACGCAATAAGACGATCACCAAACGAGCAAGTATGGTGATGAACCTTCAGGGTGGTTGTGCAATTGAAGTAATAAGGCCAACATCTTTCGAGCCCGTCAAAGCTAAAGTTGATGTGAAGTTAGGAGACCTTGGCATTTTTGTCACACAGATCAAATGCAAAGACATACGCAAGTCAATCGAATTTTGCAAACAAGAAAACGTTGCGTCGATGACAGCATTAGCAAAAGATCCTGCCGGTAGGGAAACATTTTACCTCCAGGATCCGGACCATAACATCTGGCAATTTATTGAAAGTGAAAATTGGTATACTAAAAATAAACATCATAGCGGTGGTGTTATTGGATGCACCACAGGTGTAAGCGATATGAAAAAGGCGCTCCATCTTTATCGCGATATTCTTGGTTTCGATCAGGTTGTTTATGACAAAACAGGTGTTTTCGAAGATTGGAAAAATTTGCCTTCCGGAAATGAAAATTATCATCGTGTTTTATTGACACAACGCGCTCAACCTGGCGGTGGATTTGCGAAAGTCACAGGCAAAACTTACATCGAATTGGTGCAGGCACTGAACAGAAAACCTCAATACATTTTTGAAGATCGAATCTGGGGCGATATCGGATTTGCGCACATCGGATTCGATGTAAAAGGCATGAAAGCAATTGGCGAAGATTTGTCTCATGCTGGTTATCCTTTTACCTGCGATAGTCATGCGGCACTCAACATGGGAACCACCAAAGTTCATTGCACCTACATTGAAGATGATGATCGCACACTCATTGAAATGATTGAAGTGTACAAAGTGCCCATCATGGAAAAATGGGGAATTTTTCTCAATGTAGAAAAGCGCGACCCGCTAAAACCTTTACCCGATCTCATGTTAAAGGCTTTGCGATTTGCACGTGTAAAAGATTGATGTGACCGTTAAGAATAAAGTACCAATTATCGTGAAGATTTTTTTCTGAGAATTTTGTCAAACATTTTTGGAAACAAGCGATGAATGAGTAGTCCATAAATTTCTGTTCCACCAACACCGAATTCAAATTTCTTTTCGGAGACACCCTTAAGAATTCTGCGCGCACATTCATCCACAGGAAGCCCTTTGGCTTGGTTTGAATCCATTTTGCCTGTGCCGCTTCCTGATTCATCGAGCGCACTAACCGAAATATCGGTTGCAATAAATCCGGGAGTTACTAAAGTGATGAAAATTCCACTGCTTTCAATTTCCATGCGCATCGATTCATAATAACCGTGAAGCGCGTGTTTGGCTGCAGCGTAAGTCGAACGTTCTTTGAATCCCCATTTGCCGGCAAGACTGGATGTGATCACAATATGCCCGCTGTGTTGTTCGATCATCTTCGCCGCAGCAAGTTTTGCAAGTCGCACGTTGCCGAAATAGTTAACCTCAAAAATTTTCCTCTCAACTTCTTCTGACGTTTTCATTGCCTCTGCGCGTTGACTGATTCCGCCATTATTGAATAAAAAATCGATGGCACCAAATTTTGTATGAACTTCTTCCACCACAGTATCAATCGCTCGCATATCGCCCTGATCGAATGGGAAGACATAAACCACATTCGGACTGAAGCACGCATTACGGACGCGCTCAAGTTCTTCGTGACGGCGAGCAGAGATGATCAATTGCGCACCCAATTTCGAAAGTTCATAGACCAAATGCTCGCCGATGCCCGAACTGGCGCCGGTTACCCAGATTTTTTTACCTGAGAATTGTGACATTGAGTTCATCAAATATTTTTTGGTGTAAGTCAGCGCAAGTTTAGAGGTTATTGAAGGTTATGCAAAACAACAAAAATCCATTTTGGGGAATTGAGGACAAAACACTATGTTCGTTGTTTTAAGCTTAGTTCCACTCCTAAAACAAACTGAGGCACTCATAATGAGGGAGTTTTTCCTTAAAATTCTATTTCGCTTATCACTTCTGTGTGCAATTGTTTTTTTAATTTTTCTGGTGAGAGTTAAAAAATCATACTATTTCGAGATTCCCCAAGGAACAGACCACTTTAAAATAACCTGGTTTTGGGAAAAACTTCAGCATAAGAGTATTGACAGTAAGTCGATTCTATTTTTTGGATCTTCCATTTGTCAGAATGCTATCAACGATAGCCTTCTTAATTCAATAGATTCTTCAGGATTTCATTATTTGAATTGCGGAGTTAATCATCCATGCAATGCTCTCACATACGAACTGATATCTGAGATGCTACAAAATTCGGATGAGTTACCCGCCAAAGTTTTTTTATGTTTGAAAGCCAATTCGATTAATACGGGAATCCATAGTATGTATGGACTGATAGCGGACAAGCAGCATATTTTAAATTCAATTACGGAGTTAAACGGTCGCGGTCCAGAATCGATAATAAAAAAGACTTCATGGAACATCAATGCATTAACGCAAAATTTTAAGTTTTCGAATTCGGTGGATTCTTCAATTTATTCTGGATTTGGATTTGTAGACAACAAAAGGATTTTTAAACGTGGAGATACGGATTTTATTACCAGAGATTCTGTTGATATCATGAAATTAATGGATGTAATGGCAGTTGAAATAAAGAATGGGAAAATTGGCAGTGCTATTTCGTACAATTTGCAGCTTCGGCAAATTCTTTTTGAAAATGTGAATTTTCAAGATAGCATGTTCAGAAAATGTTTGAGGTTACTCGAATTACATTCCATTCCGACAGACATTATACTCTACCCAGAATACAATGTATATAAAGCTGAAAAGGAGGAGGTTGTTCTTGAATACTACGGATTGCGTTATGGCATTGACAACAGTAAGCATCGAATTATTTGGGTGTCTTCGAGCGAACTATTAAGTATGGATTCTTGGTCTGATTTAAATCACTTGAGCGTGAAGGGCTCAATAGCTTTTTCGAGTGAGTTATTTAGGTCATGGATTAAGAATGATGATCTATTAATAAAACAAGATAAAAACTGAGTTTTAGGAAGGAAGATCAAAATAATCGACCCTCCTTCCTAAGTTATAACTCATTGCCTATCTTGTAATTATCATCTGCTTACTTTCAAATGTCTCGCCATCTAATTCTAGGACATAAAAATAGATTCCAGGCAAAAAGGCATCAGCTAATATTTCTATTTGGTTGGTATTCGGCTGAACATTTACCTCTTTGAGTAACTCACCGTTAAGCGAGTAGATTCGCAAATTCGCAATCCTTACTGAAATGGGTAAATTGTAGCGAATCGTAGTTTTTTGATTGAATGGATTCGGTTGATTTTGAAATAGGATAGTTGATTGATGAGATGCATCTAACTTATTCGATGAAGAGCGAAGAGAATTTTTGATTTCCTCAATTTCGCGTTTCAAATTTTCGTTCTCTATTCGTGTAATTTCTATCGTCGATTCAAGATCAATAATTTTTTCATCCAAGGCTTGTATGGCGACCAATGCAACACCAGACGGATCCATTGTCGAAATAGTTTTGTCATCTAAGCCGAGTCTGAATGCTTCATAAAAATCCTCTGCAAATGGACCAACATGGAATTCATCAGTACCTATATAACTCCATCTGCTAATGTTCAATGCAAGAACTTTCGACAGTATCTCATCTTTATCTAATTTCGAAAAGTTCTCCTTTAATGATTTGGAGGAAGCATTTGTCCAAACGCCACCAGTCGTTAAGTAAGCGCCATTTCCATTGGTTGCACCAGTACCAACTTGAAGACATCTTCCCGCAGGGATTGTCGAAGGATCGAACCCGAATGACCAACGGATGTTAGTTGTGCCTCCTAATGCCATGGCATTGTCAATTCCAACTTTTGCATTATATCCTAAAGTCGTTGAGCCATTAATTGTGGATGGTGAGGCACCGGCAGTATTGGTTGAAGGACCAATCATAGTATTATTTATTCCAGAAACGATAAGCGTTCCACTGCTTGCGCCAACTGTTACGTTGCTGTTTCCATTGACTATCATGTTCCCGGAATTGTACCCCACGCATGTGTTCGTCCCACCATTGGTAATATTTTGACCAGATTGATATCCAAGAGCTGTATTGCCCTTTGTTGCAAAGCCTGTAGCCAAAGTACCCGTTCTCTGCAAGCTTCTCGTACCAACTGCGGTATTATGAAATCCTAGTACATTCTCTCTTAAAGCATAATATCCAACACCCGTATTTTCTAATCCTGTAGTTGTTGAGTAACCTGAAGCGTTGCCAATAAAGACATTGTTGTCTCCTCCAGTAATATTTACGCCTGCATCAGGTCCTATGACAATGTTTTGGAACCCATTTGTGATGGCCAATCCAGAATTCAGTCCAATAAATATATTTCTCAACGCGGTTGAAAGGGACGGGCAGCCTGAATTCCATTGAAAGTTGGCGTTTGCGGAATTAGCTCCAACTGTAAATGCAGTCAACTCAAACACGGTGGTATTAGATGTTTTGAAAAACACTGATTTATTGATGCCATGCCAAGCATTTCCCCAAGAACTTCCTGAGGATCCGATGTTAATGGCTGAGGAGGCTGGCAAGAGATCAACATTCACTGCTGTTGGACTCAAGAGGTTGTTTAAGGTTTGATTTGTTTGAGCACTGATCCTTGTGCAGAAGATGATCGAAACGAAGAAGAGTGGAATGAAATTTTTCATAGAGGTTAAATTTTAGTATGATTTGAAAATTGATTTGTCTGTGAAAAGTATAACAAAACAATTCATACAAGATCATCTATTTGTCTTTGTTCATAAAATTGATTTATATAAATAACTGAATTTGTTAGTTTACCTTTGCCTTTTGAGATTTCTTAGAACCTTGATTGGACGAATCGATTCAGTCTTTTTCGGGAATTATTCGTGCGTAGAATTATGTGTTCGGTAAAACCCCAATAATAGAGCCTTAACCTTGTCGTAACCTATTCCAACTTCATTTGCATCGAATTAGATTGGTTTAAAAAAAACGAAATGAGCAAACAAAAAATCCTCCTCGTGGACGATGAAAAGGACATTCTTGAGTTGATAGGTTTCAACCTCGAGAAGGAGGGTTATGAAGTATACACCGCTCTCAATGGTCGGAAGGCACTCGAAGTAGCCAGACAAACTTCACCGGATCTGATTTTACTTGATGTGATGATGCCTGAGATGGATGGCATGGAAACTTGCCGCGAACTCAGAGAAGATCCACAATTCAAGAACGTATTGATTGCATTTCTCACTGCCCGCAACGAGGACTATAGTCAGATTGCTGGTTTCGATGCTGGAGCAGACGACTACATCTCAAAACCCATCAAACCTCGTTTGCTGATATCACGCGTCAAAGCACTTTTACGACGACAGGGTGGTGATCAGCCCGCTGAACCGATTGATCATTCCGGAATTGTCATTGATAAAGACCGGTACCTGGTTTTCCGCGAAGGACAAGAATTGTCTCTTCCAAAGAAGGAATTTGAATTGTTGGCCTTACTTGCTTCAGCACCGGGCCGGGTGTTCACTCGTGAAAATATCCTGACAAATGTGTGGGGTAATGACGTCATTGTTGGTGACAGAACCATCGATGTGCACATTCGCAAGCTACGTGAAAAACTTGGTGATGATTACTTCAAAACAATCAAAGGAGTCGGCTATAAATTTGAGCCGTGAGTATTATTACAATCAGAACTCCTAAAAGTGTTGCTTTAGCCTCTGCACTCCTGATTACAGGATTACTGGCCATTACTTATTTTTTACTGATTTACATTCTCGAAAAGGAATTTGAAATTCTTTGGTTGCTCATTTTGGTTTCCTTGGGCTTCGGAATCTCTTTTGGAATCGTCTACTATTTCGTCGAACGATTTCTTTATCACAAAGTCAAAATCATATACAAAACAATTCACTCACTGAAAAGTCAGGGCGATGGAAAGCCACGGATACAGATGAGTACAGATGTGCTTGGTGAAGTGAATAACCGCGTAGCGGATTGGGCGGATGAAAAGATTCGTGAAGTGAAGGAGCTTCGCAACGTCGAAAATTATCGCAAAGAATTTATTGGCAATCTCGCTCATGAACTCAAAACACCCGTGTTCAATATTCAGGGCTATATTCATACGTTGCTGGACACCGATTTATCCGACATCGATCTGAGCCGCAAATTTTTGACTCGAGCAGGTGCCAGTACAGATCGTTTAGCGGATCTTATTCAGGATCTCGATCAGATCACAAGTTTTGAAAGCGGAAATCTTCCATTGGAAATTTCTAAATGGGATGTCGTGAGAATGGCCAAAGAAACAATTGAAATGCTGGAGGAATCTGCGAATCCAAAGGCCATCAAGCTGCGTCTGCGCAATTCGAATGAGAAACCGATCATGGTCGAAGGCGATCGCAAACGAATCAGTCAGGTGTTTATCAACCTGCTGGTGAATAGCATCAACTATGGCAAAGAAGGTGGTGAAACCCGCATCCGTTTCTATGATATGGGTGACAATATATTAATAGAAATTGCCGATGATGGTATTGGAATCGCCATGGAACACCTGCCAAGGATATTTGAACGGTTTTACCGGGTAGATAAAAGTCGTTCGCGCAATGAAGGTGGTTCAGGTCTTGGTCTTGCTATCTGCAAACACATCATCGATACACACAACCAAAGTATTTCTGTCAGGAGCACAGAAGGAGTCGGGAGTACATTTTCATTTACCTTGAAAAAGGCGAAATAAGAAGGCTCTATTAACGATTGAATCTTTAGAGTCCACTCCAGTCTTCACGAACGAAGATGTTGTTTTGCTTTTCTTCTCCGATGGTTGTTTCTGGTCCATGCCCCGGATAGACAACAAAATCATTCGGAAGTTTATAGAGTTTTTTCTGAATAGAATGAACCAAATCAGATGGATTGCACCCGGGTAAATCAACCCGGCCAACACTTCCCCGAAAAAGTACATCGCCTCCAATCACAATTTTATCTATCGGATGAATAAATACGACATGTCCCGGAGCATGCCCCGGTAAAAAAAGAATGTCCAAAGTGGTGTTGCCGAAATGAATCTGTTCGCCTTCATCCACAAATCGATGAGGCTGTGGTGACTCGCGATAAGGAACATTCCACATGAGGCTCGCCACAGGTCCTCGCTTAAGGGTTTCTAATTCCAGTTTGTGAGCTGCGAGAGGAATATTGTAAGTTTTGCAAGATGAAGCGTTGCCAAGAATGTGGTCAATGTGACAATGAGTATTTAACACCATCACCGGGTTTAGATTTTTTTCTTTGATAAATCCAAAAAGAATTTCGTCTTCATTTTCATCCGTCATGCCGGGATCCACAATCACACATTGATTTGTTTCATCAAAGAGCAGATAAGTGTTTTCTGAAAAAATATTGAATGTGAATTGAGCGATATTCATTGGCGACTTTCTTTGTTGCGAAGTAAAGGCTGCTTTGGGAATGAAAAAAATCGAGATTATTCATTTTGTCATCGCATTTCACGGGGCAATAATTCCGACTCTGGTCGTTTGATTTTCTGTTTATCGGAGAAATGGATATGAAGTTGACTTGCAGTATTCGGTTATTTTCAGTGGATTCATTCAACATCTTGTCTCCTGTAACCTTAAATTAGCCGTGAAGATTTTTATGCAATCATGTTACGTGAGTTGAAAAAACTACTATGTCTGGTTTGTTTGAGTGTCTGGTGCTCTGCCAGCGGTCAATTCTATCGTGGCACCAACATGGATTTTGGCAAAAATCGCGTGCAATACAGGGAGTTCACCTGGTTTTATTATCCTTCAAAAAATTTCGAAGTTTATTACTATATCGGAGGTGAGCCATTAGCGGAATACACCCTGAGGTCTTGCGAAAAGAATCTACTCGAAATGCAGTCTTTTTTCGATTACACCCTGGACGACAAGATACAGGTTCTTTCTTATCTGAATCAGGGTGAATTTCGTCAGAGCAATATTGGAATGAGCGGCGATGAATTCAACATCGGAGGCTCTGCCAAAATCCTTGGGAATAAAATGTTCACGTACTATGAAGGTAGCCATGCATTGCTGGATCGACAAATCAGAGAAAGTCTAGCGAAGGTGCTTTTTTCACAATTGATGTATGGCGGTGATTGGAAAGATGTGCTTAAAAGTTCAACGCTTTTGTCGGTTCCGAAATGGTATGAAGATGGTGTCATAGCCTATGCTGCAAATGGTGCTACACCTGAATGCAGCATTTTTGTTCGAGATCTGGTGAAGGATGGAAAATTCAAAAGTTTTAATCATCTGGAAGGCAACGAAGCAAAATTAGCAGGCCAGGCATTTTGGAATTACATCTCTGAAGTCTACGGGCAGAATGTGATTCCCAATATTATTTACATGGCACAGGCAAGTCGGAACGTTGAAAGTGGGTTTTTATATGTGCTCGGACTTTCTCTTGAAGAATTGTCAAATGACTTTAAGAAATTTTACAAGGATAAAGCGGCGGTGAACAGATTGGAAGTCCTTCCGGGCGATTCAAGACAACCTGACGCGATGGATAAAGTTGCTATGAAATCATGGAAGAAAAAACAGAGGTATCTCGGCGATGTCAACGTAAAATACAAAAGGGATTATGTGTATTCACAATTTCGAATGTCTCCAGACGGCAAGCGGATCGCATACGTCACCAACGAATTAGGACAATACCGAATCTGGATTTATGATCTTGAGACACAGAAGAAGAAGTGTATCATGAAGCGGGATCATAAGATGGAACGAATTGTTGATGAGAGTTTTCCAGTTCTTGCATGGCATCCTTCCGGTGAAATTCTGACTTATGTTTTTGAACGCAGAGCGAATGTGTGGATTGGAAATTACTCTGTTTCAGAAAAGAAACATACGGTGAAAGAGTTATTCCTACTGGAGAAGGTGATTGATATGAGCTACAGCGACGATGGAAAAAAGATGATTCTGAGCGGAGTGAATCGTGGTCAGACTGATTTGTATCTCTACCAGGTGATCGGAAATAATCAGGAGCAACTTACGCGTGATATATGGGATGACATGCATCCGAAATTCATTGACGGAAACTCTAAGATCATTTTCACATCAGATCGACCGGATGATACACTCCGCACGGATACGCCAATTGATGTTTATCCACATCAAAAGGACGTTTACATTTATGATCTTGAGAACAGGTCGAAAATTTTGGAACGCATTACCACAACCCCGGATGTTGACGAGGATTATGCATCTGGTTACATGGATAAGCACTACACCTATTTGAGCAACTCCACAGGCTATTACAATCGTTATCTGGCGACAGTGGATAGCGCAATCACCACTATCGATACCACCATTCATTACCGATATTACACGGTGAGCAATCAGTTGTCAGGCTTTCATAGGGATATCAACGACTATCAATTTGACAAAGTGAACGGCGCTTATCTTACAGAATTTCACAAGCGAAATCAACCCTGGATTTTTGTAGGACAACGATCTCAGGATACTGGACAAAACATCACCGGCGATTCGTCAGGCGACCATTCCGGCGGTGCCGGCTCCAGCGGAATGAATGAATTGATTCTCTCATCTGATACTCTCATGAATGGTGAGGTAGACATTAACAATTATGTTTTTGAAGATGAGCGAAAGGACTATGAATATGAAAAGGAATCCGTGAGAGTGCAGGAGATTGGAAGTTCAACAACTGCTGTTGGCGATTCGGTAGTGCCTTTTGTGTTGCCTCGTTCAAGAAATTACAGACTGAATTTTGCAGCGGACAAAGCTGTTTTTCTTCAGGCAGGAAATACATTCCTGAATCCGGTATATCAGAATTTCACGGGCTCACCTGCAAGCATTTCACCCGGTTTTTCATTCCTGAATCAATTCGGTATTTCCGATTTGTTTGAAGACTACAAAATTGTCGGAGGATTCAGAACAAACCTCACGCTGGATAACATAGAGTACGGCATCAGCCTTGAAAATCTTAAAAGCAGATTGGATAAAAAGCTAATTTTTTCAAGACAGGCTCAGTCCGCACAAGATGGATATAACCTTTATAAGATTCAAAGTAGTGATGTCGCATACAGTATTCGTTTTCCTTTTAGCGAAGTGAGCAGTATACGATTAAGATTTGATTACCGTGTAGATAGAATCATTCATCAAAGCAATGATCTGGGAAGTCTCGCTGATCCGAATGTAACTGAAATGAACGCAGCCATCAAATGTGAATACATCTTTGATAATGTCATCAACAAAGGACTCAATCTTTATAATGGCTTGAGGTTTAAGGCGTGGGTTGAACGTTACCAGCAACCGGACATTTCCAAAAAGACTGACGTCAATATTGTTGGCTTCGATGGTCGCTATTATAAGAAAATTCATCGCTCTCTGATTGCCGCATTCCGATTTGCCGGCACTTCTTCATTCGGTTCACAAAAGGTGATGAATTATTTTGGAGGAGTTGACAACTGGATGTTTCAGCGTGTCGACGATAGCACGCCGATTAGCAAGACGATTCCATACAGATTTCAATCCTTTATCGGTCCTGTTCGGGGTTTTTATATTAATGCGCGCAATGGAAATTCTGCTGTCATTGCCAATGCAGAAGTGCGACTTCCGCTCTTCAAATATTTTTTCAATAAACCAATCAAAAGTGATTTCGTAGAAAACTTTCAGGTGATCACATTTTTGGACGCGGGTAGTGCCTGGACTGGCTTGAATCCCTACTCAGATGATAATTTATTTAATCAGACTCAACTTACAAAGAAGCCGGTTACAGTGACTATTACGAATAACAGAGAACCTATAATCTACGGTTATGGTTTTGGTATCAGATCCAGATTACTTGGATATTTCGTGCGTGCAGACTGGGCTTGGGGTATCGATGATGGACGTCGTCTTGATCGGGTTTTTTATTTATCGCTTAACCTCGATTTTTAATTAAGACATTTCAGAAGTTAATTTATTGTTCATTTGTCCTACCAACAAGAAGTAAGAAGACAGAAGTCAGCGGGTAACTAGCAATCACCAACCTTTTCCATAAAAAATTTAAGTATTTTGAAATAGGATTTTATGAAAGGATGTCAGAAATACTGACTTGATTTTCGAAGCAAGCCCTCTGACCTCTTATATCTGACTTCTTCTTAAATACAACCGGGGATCAGCTCAACGAAATATTTTTAAACCGGACAACAGTGGTTCAGAAGTCAGAGAATGAGCAGTGACGGTCCTTAAAGCACTTGTTTCCAAGAGTTTTTTTTTCCTGTCTGGTTTAAATCATGCAAGGTTGATGATACCATTCAAGAATTCGAATTTAACCCTCTTACTACTGACCTCTTACTTCTGACTTCTGACTTCTGACTTCTCCTTACTTCGAAGAGGAATAGCTTGATCCCAAACACTTTTT
>JANOVT010000378.1:0-19234 GCA_031417525.1 Flavobacteriales bacterium
GATTGAGGCTACCAAGAAATGGACAATGGCAATCAGGGATTGGGGGGTGATTCTTAACCAGTTTACAATTATCTTTGAAGAGAGACTAAAAATCCATTAGCAACTTTTTCTACTTACACACTTAGCGGGATAGTGTCTCTGGCCAAATTTATTTTGACGAAGAACCAAAATTTCGCCCAATTCTCAATTCTCCATTCCCCATTTTTTTTACAACTGGTTTTGTGGAAACGATCGCAAAGACAACCCTTTCAGGAATCGAAAGTCTTTATATTTGTGATATAAACTATTCAGAATGAAAAGAATATTGGTTTTTGCCTTCGCAATGACCCTCAGCATGATTTCACGCGCTCAGAATGATAATGCTGCAGGATCGATTCTGTTGAGCCCTATCGCCTTGACGAATGCGACATCACTTGCGGCAAGTGGCTGCGAAGCGACGGTTCGCAATCTGGGAGCAACGACTTCGCCACAGACAGTTGCAGGTGCCTGGACTATGTCAAACGACTGCTGGTTTCATTTTGTAGCATTTGCTGAAGTTGCCAAGATAAAAGTCTGCAGTCCGACAACATTTGATGCCGCCATCGAGGTTTGGAACGCCGGAGCAACCGGTACCGCAATAGCTTCTTCGAATGTCGGAGGCTCCGGAGCAAAAGAATATCTCTGTGTAAGCGGTCTGACGATTGGCTCAACCTATAAGGTACGCGTTGGACGTGTAAGTGGCAGCGGCGCAGGCACATTTAATATTTCGTACGAACATCTCGGCGTGGAGTTAAGAATCGGCTACTATCCAGATCCACCGGGCGCAGCAACATGTTATGATTTTACGACCTCTATTCAACGTTCATTGATCTCTTATGGAGTAGGTGCAACCCGTTGGAAATTTGTGGATGAAGCAGGAACTGTTTTTGGTCCTTACACACTCACCTATTCGATCACACTTTCTCAATGCCCCGGAATCTGCGAAGGACACACCTACGCTGTATCATGCGAAGTGCAGGCCAACGATCCGGAATGCGGGAATATCTGGTGGGGCTATTCAACGCCTCGAAGCATTGTTACCTGTGCTTCTTCATGCCCTGTGCTCACCTACAATTCAGGAACTGGTCTTTGCGGTAGTACATTCTGCAATATATTCAATACAGACTTTCAAGCAACGTACATGGGTGTCGGATTTGAATACCAATTCAAATTTGTAACTGATAACGGAAACACAGAATTCTGTTCACCCTGGACTACTACTCCGATATTTTCGTCTTCCACGTATGCCGCCTTTTTCAGGTACAATAAAATCTATCAGGTTTATGTAAGAGCACGAAAATGCAATCAGGATCCACCCTGGTGTGGCCCCTGTACTTTTAATTCGTGCAATTTTCCATATGTAAGCGTTGCGTCAACCCAATGTTGCAAGTGGCGAAATAAATCAAATGGCGGACTCATATCTACTCCCGGCATCGATCAAGTAAATTCATATCGTTTCCGATTTACACCTATCAGTATCAATCCATGTTTGCCAAACCCACTGACTCCTCAAGGACCGGCGGTTACAACAGGTTGGACTGGCAATGGAACGAATCCCGCTGGACTTGCGCTGATTTTGGGAACTGTATATAGTGTTCAGGTACAGGCACGTGTGCTTGCTTCGACAGTCACTCAATGCAATGGCACTTCCGTTTCCATCCCTGGTCAACAATCCGATTGGGGACCTGTTTGTCTGATTGGAATCCGCTCTGCATCAAGCCCTGCTGTTGGAACCGCTTTAGGTTGTTACTGTCTGCCAGGAATGGAGATGGAAGAAGAAGTGCTGATGGACGAACAATACCGCGATTACATTGAATACGAAGTAACCGAACAACCAGCTATCGTGATGAGCGTAATGGATCAGGGTGTTGTACTCAATACCATGGATGCAGGACTAGTGGGTGATGGTATCATGAGGGTGTACAATATGAGCGGCCAGTTGGTGATGAGCCGCAACTTGTATGCGATGGAAAGCAATTCCTACCTCGAAATAGAAACGGCCAGTTTGTTACCGATGGGCGTTTACATTATCTCTATTCAAAGTGATAGCACGTTCGTTTCCGAGCGGGTTTTCCTGAGAGGAGAATGATAGAACATTCATAAAACATTTAAAGCCGCTCCCATCTGGGGCGGCTTTTTTTATTTTACAAATCTTCATTCACTTCTCCACATCACTTTTCATGTGACACAATCGGAGTCATTCCCAGCTCTCTCAGTCTTCGACCGCCTTGGTTAATGGCATTTTTCGGAATCTCCCTTGTTACATTTCAAAAGTCAGTCTGCGCATATGTAACATTGTTACATTTTGGAGTACTCATTACAAAAATGTAACGGCGTTACATTTTCGATAAGTCTGTTTTAAAATGTAACACCGTTACATTTCTTGAATCTCAAATTGATTTTGTAACAACCTCAATGGCGCAGGTTTAGCGAAGCGTAACCTGTGCCAAAACTCAGGCGGGCCTGTGGCCCGAAACATCCTTTGGATTAATTGACCTGCTGCACTCACAATTACACAAGCCATCTTCATTCAAACTCAAACTCAAGTTGCCCCGGCAACAAAGTGAAAGATTGTCGGTGATGAATGCAAGAACCGAATTCTCTGATCGCGTCGCGATGAGCCAATGTCGGATAGCCTTTGTTTCCTGACCAGCCATAGACCGGAAATTCCAGATTCAACTTTTGCATCAGTTCATCGCGATGCGTTTTAGCTAAAATGGATGCAGCGGCAATGGATTTATAAATGCCATCACCTTTGATGATGCACTTATGTGTTATGTCTTTGTATTTATTGAATCGATTGCCGTCGACGAGTAATGCTTCAGGCTCTATTTTGAGTTGATCAAGTGCGCGATGCATGGCCAGAAAAGAAGCATTGAGAATATTGATGGAATCTATTTCTTCAACAGAAACAATTCCAACAGCCCAAGCGATTGCCTTTGCTTCAATCACAGGCCTCAATTTTTCGCGTTGTTTTTCGGATAATTTTTTAGAATCATCCAGATCCGCAAGTTTAAACTTTTGTGGTAAAATAACTGCGGCAGCAACAACAGGTCCGGCAAGACAACCGCGGCCGGCCTCGTCGCAACCTGCTTCTAACAAACCTCTGGTGTGATATGCTTTTAATTGAAACATCAGTTCATTCTTTTCACAATCACATCCCAAAATTCAGCCGCGGCTTTATCCCAGGAGAAGTCCTTTGTCCGTGCATGACCTTTTGCAATCAGATCATTTCGTAACTCAGGTTCATTCCAGATGCGAAATAATGCATTTGAAATTTCTTCTACGGAAAAGGGATCTACCAGCAAAGCAGCATCACCAGCCACCTCCGGCATTGCCGTTACAGAAGACGTGATTACAGGAACACCGCAGTTGAACGCTTCCAAAATGGGCAATCCAAAACCTTCGTAGTAGCTGATATATGTTGAAGCGAGTGCACTCGCAGTGACCTGATTCAGCATATCAGGTTCAAGTCGTCCCGTGAAAATGACATCCTCGCGGAATTGCGTAGCTTCATACACAGCGTCGAGTTCAGGATACTTCCAGAACTTTCTGCCCACTACAACCAACTTCACATCTGCGCCGGTCTTTTTCTTGAAGAGGTCAAAAGCAGGTAACAAACGCTGAAGATTCTTCCGTGGATGAATAGAACTGACAAAAACAAAATACAGTCGACCACCGGTAAGAGAAAGTCTTACTGCATCCTGTAGTTCGACCGACAAAGGTTTGAATCCATTATGACTGCCGTTGTAAACGACATCCACACGTGATTCGGGCACCTGATAGCATTGGATAATATCTTGTTTACTGAATTCGCTGACAGTAACTATACCGGCCGCGACTTGAGCATATCGTGGAGTGTTTTTCCGGAGGTATCGAGAGACAAGCCAGGGCAAATCTTTTGGGAAATGCTCGAAGTTCAGGTCATGTAGCACAACGATTTGGGGAATGTTCGTGCGGAGTGAACACATCATATCCGGTGACACAAAAATATCAGCGCCAATTTTCTTAAGAAGACGTGGCACAGAATAGTCGTACCATATTCTGAACAAAATCGGATGCCTGGCTTGCGGACCGATAACGTGAGGAACAATGTTATCGGAAAAAATGAATTCAGGATCAAAAGGTCTGTCGAAGAGAAAATGAAATTCATGCTCCGGGTGATTCTTGCAAATCCGGCTGAAATGTTCCAAAATAAACCAACCGATGCCGTCCATTCTTCCTTTCAGCAAGAGTCGGGTGTTGACGGCAATTTTCATTTTGGGAGATTCAATTCTGGGGTGAAAAATAAAGCCGCCCGGGAAATCCCGGGCGGCTCAATATCTGAAATTGATCAAATTCTATTACAGGCGTACAATTCCCTTGTGACGTCTTTCGTCAGAAGTAGTCAGTTTTTTTCTACCTCTTGCGCGACGTGAAGCCAGCACTGCACGGCCTTTAGTAGTTGACATGCGCTTGCGGAAACCATGTTTGTTTCTACGCTTGGTGTTTGATGGCTGGTAAGTACGTTTTGGCATAACTCTTTGATTTTAAACGATTCAACACAATTCCCCCGAAAAGGGGCGCAAATATAGCAGCACTTTGCCTTTTGAACAAATAGCCGGGCAAAAATAATCTCAGAAGCGCCAAGTCAGGTCACTTTAGGATTTTAGAATGGAGTCAAATAAGCCGATTTTAGGCCTGACCGGAGAATCAGAACTATCATTGCGGCACTTCGTCCCGTCAGCATTGACCCAAGCAAAAGACAATATACGCGTTCTTCATGTGACACCCTGGTATCCTGGAGAAGCAAGGCAGACGGACGCTTTGTTCATCGCCCGGCATATTCAGTCACTTCAACCTTTTGTCGATCAAACGGTTTTGCACATTTCTGTTTCCATGGAAAATGCAGAAGACAGGTATCTGGAACAACCCGGTCTCGTGTTCATTGAAAAAAGCGTTTTGCTGAGATCCTGGCGGATGGTTGAATGGCAATTCTATAGAGCTTTGAAAAAGCAATTGAAAAAATTGAACGCGCGAGAAAATTTTACGCACGTCAATTTTCACATTGCCTATCCTGCCATGATGTACTTCAAAAAATTGGAGAGATGGCTGCCTGAAAAGAAACTAATCACTGAGCACTGGAGTGCATACCACTTCAATTTCAATTCACCGGAAAAACCAAGAAGGTTGAGCAAAATGTTTCAGCATCCGGTACGAATTCTTGCCGTCTCCAAGGCGCTCGCCCTGGATATCACTTCTTTTTCTGAAGCACATCCTGATATCGTAGTACTACCCAATGTCGTGGATACGACCGTGTTTTCATTCAAAAATCAAATGAGACAAGCTCATTTCTTTTCTGCTGCCATGTGGAAATTCCCAAAAAAGCCACTCGAAATTCTGGAAATGTGCAAACAACGAAAGGAATCCGGATCACCTGTTTATTTAAGAATTGCCGGCCTTGGTGTATATGAAAAGGAGATCGTAGATTTCATAAAAATAAACAAGCTCGAGGAAGTTGTGACCTGGCTCGGACAGTTGAATGCGGAAGAGATCGCTTCTGAGTTGAATCATGCACGTGCTCTACTTCTACCGACAGGCTACGAAACATTTTCCACCATTATTGCCGAAGCGTTCTGTTGTGGTTGCCCGGTGATTGCGAGCAACGTCGGAGCCATCACAGAACATATCACTGCGGAGACAGGAGTTGCTGTAAATTCAGATTGGATGCAAAGCATGAAAGAATTTGAAAGCATGGAATTCAATCACGCACTGATCTCGGAGAGAGCTCGGAATATTTACAATATGGAATTCATTGGCAGAAAATATTATGATGTGTTGAAAGGAATCGAATGAACTTTCTGAAAGGAAAAAATATACTTGTTATCAGTCCGGAAGCATGGGGCAAATCCAAACTTTCCAAACATCATTATGCCATGACTCTTGCTTCAATAGGCAACAAAGTTTGGTTTCTTCAACCTCCAGATGCCATGGAATACCATGCTGCAGACGATCCTCCAAAAGACATCATTCTACTCAAGGACCACAAGAAATTTCCAGGTGCACGCTTCTATCCTGATTTTATACGAAAATTCACTTTCAAAAAAATAATCAGGAGAATGCAGAATGATACCGGTGTCCATTTTGATCTCATCTGGAATTTTGACAATTCCCGATTCTTCGATCTGGACTGTTTCGAAAATTGTTTTCGGATCCATCATCGCATGGATTATCACTACAATTTTCAAAATGAAAGAGCATGTCTTTCGGCTGATCTATGTCTTGGCGTAACATCGGGAATTGTAGATAACATGAAACCTTTCAATTCACATGCTTACTTCATTCATCACGGATATGCTACCCCGGACATTAGCAATGTATCTCTACCTCCTTGTTCCGAAAAAATCAAAGCACTTTATATCGGGAATCTTCTCATTCCATTCATTAACTGGAAGTGGATAAATGCATTGGTAAAAGATCAGCCGGATGTTCATTTCTACTTTGCCGGTAGTTATGGCAAAAGCAATCTCAGTAATTCCATCAATGAGGCTGCTCTCAAAGAAGTGAATTTATTGAAAACGGAAATCAACGTCACATTTCTTGGAGAGAAACTACCCTCCGAAATTTATGCATATATGAATGATGCCGACATACTTTTTGCGTCCTACAATGCAGAAGAATATCCGGAAATTCTCGCCAACTCTCACAAAATAATGGGATATCTGGGCTCCGGAAAACCCGTGGTGTGTCATGAAATCGGAGAATATCTAAGTAACAAAGACTTGCTCTATATGGCAAAAACGGAAGAGGAGTATTTGTTTCTTTTCAATGATGTAAAAAACAACTTGCAAGAAGTGAGTGATGAAATTCATACAAGCAAGAGGATTGAATTCGCTCTACACAATACGTATCTTCTACAATTGGAACGGATTGATAATCTCATCTTAAATATTATTGGATGAGACCGCTAGTTTCCATCATAATGCCTGCATTCAACGTTGAATCGTTCATATCTGACGCAATCAATTCGGTCCTGAATCAATCCTATCAAAATTGGGAACTCATCATTATTGATAACGGAAGCACTGATAAAACCTTTGCGGTTGCTTCAACTTATACAGATGCGCGGATTAAATTATTCGTTGAAAAGAAACCGGGGACGAGCCATGCAAGAAATCATGGATTACAAGAAACAAAAGGTGAATTCATTTGCTTTCTGGATGCCGACGATGTGCTCCCGCAGCGAAGCCTAGAGTTAAGGGTATCGTCGCTTCTTGCGTATCCGGATTACAACGTAACCGACGGAAAAGTCGTGGTATACAACGAAAATCTTTCACAAATAATTGACCGGTTCCAACCAATCGCGCCGCAGAATCTGGTCACAGAAATGGCTATGTTAGTGCCCTGTTGTTTTATCACAGTCTCCTGGATGATTCGGTCTCATGCGATCAAGAACATTGTTTTTCCGATCGGATGGACGCATTTCGAAGACAGGATTTTTTTTGGACGTGTGGCCATCAACTGTGGTTATACTTGTATGGATGAAGATGTTTATCACTTCAGAAAAAGAGCGAATTCAAGCATGACAAACATTGATGCGCTAGAAAAATCATATCGGCGATTTTTAAGTGAAATTCAACCCGGCATTCTGCAAGAAAATGTTTGTAGGGCAGAAAGAAAAAAGTACCATTCCATCTTTTTCAGAACATATTTGAAAAAGGGCAGCATCCTGAAAGCAATGGATCATCTTATGAAAATGATTTATTCAAGAAAAACAGCATGACACATAACAGATTCAAAAGACCACTGACAGACTATCGGAAAGTACAGAACATCATCGGCAACGTAAAACGAAACAGTCGCACCCAGCTGAAGGAAACACTTTCAAATAAGAAGTTCTTAGATGTCGGCTGCGGCATGAATCTTCATGCTCACTTCGTCAACATGGATTATCATTGGACACCTGGAGTAGATGTGTGCTGGGATATAACAAAAGAAAAGTATCCTTTCACGGATAGTCGGTTCGAAGGAATATTCACTGAACATTGTCTTGAACACATTTCATTTGAAGATTGTAAAAAAAATCTCTCTGAATTTTTTCGCATACTCAAGCCGGGTGGCATCTTGCGAATAATTGTACCTGACGGAGAATTGTATCTCGATATATATCACAGACGCAAGGCAGGAGAAATTATTGCCATGCCATACGAAGAAGGATATATTTCGACCATGCATCGCATCAACGGAATATTTCGAAATCATGGACACCTGTTTATTTATGATTTCGAAACCTTCAGGATTTTGCTTGAAAGTGCCGGATTCAAGAACATTATCAAGCGTCAATTCCGCGAAGGCAAAAATTCCGAGCTTTTGATCGACACCGAATCACGTCGTGTTGAATCGCTGTATGTCGAAGCGGAGAAATGAGGGAAAACAATGACATGACTGCCGCAGAACAAAAACACATCATCATTTATCTCTACTACAGTTTCAGAGATCCGTTGTGCGAAGGTTTGATGTTGAATTATCTGCGGGCATTAAAACTTCCCGGCATTCATTTTCATCTTGTCACCTATGAGCAAGAGAAATACGCGATGGCCTCTCATCAAATTTCACAAACAAAGGAAGACCTGCTGAAATTAGGTATCACCTGGAATCCTATTCCATATCTGAGTGGCAGATTTTTCTTTCTAAAAAAAATGGCCTCGGCATTTCGTGCAATCCGATATACTTATCAAATAAAACGCAGACATCGTCTGAGTTTGGTGTGTGCAATGGCAACTCCTGTCGGAAGTTATGTTTTTATCGCATCTCGACTATTCCGTATACCCATGTGTCAGTTCACTTTTGAACCACATGCACAAATTATGATGCAAAGCGGTCGGATGTCGGCAAATTCAATAAAATACAAGGTTGCGCATTGGCTTGAAATGAAAATTGGACTTGAGGCAGAATATGTTGTTTGTACTTCACGTCATATGATGAATGATCTGATGACCATAAACGCAAAGGGCAAAGTTTATAGACTGCCGACCAGTGTGGATGAATCACTCAACAAATTCGATGCTCATAGCAGATCATTACTTCGAAAAAAACTCAACATCGAAGACAAATGCGTCATGATCTATCCCGGCAAATTTGGTGGTATGTATCGGTCGGGAAGTGCAATTCATTTGATGACAGCTTTTCTGGAGAGAAAAGAGAATGGCCACGTGATCATTATCACTGACTACCCACACGAGGAGGTGAAGAGCTGGATGCATACATCAGGAACCAAATCGGAGAATGTCACATTGTTACATCCACTTCCACTACAAGAACTGCCTGCATTTCTCAGCGCAGCAGATATAGGATTGATTGCATACAAGGACTTTGACGTTCGTAAATATTGTTCGCCGGTAAAAACAGGAGAATACCTTCTGTGCGGTCTTCCATACATGGTGCAACGTGGCACATCAGAAGATGATGAGGTTGCCGAAAAAAATCACGTTGGCGTTGTACTTGAAACCTATGACTCCAGAGGACTTGACGAGAAATGGGCTGAATTAGAAACATTGATGCATGAAGACAAAACTCAACTCCGGGCGCGTTGCAGACAAACCGGAATTACATATCGAGGAAAATCAAAAGCGCTCTCCACACTCAAGTCCATTTTCGAAAATTCCTGAATAGATTTTCATCAAAAGCCAATATCCTCTCTACTCAATTTTTCACTGAACTCGATCGGAACATTCTTGGAAATGAACATCGCCTTTCCTTTGATATAACCTTTTCCTTCAAGTGCGTATTCAGTCTTGAACAACAAAGCAAGAACATTTCCCAATATTGCCTGCAGACTCTCCTTGTCGGCAATGCATTTCATCATGATAGTTGTCTGTGATAATTTTGGAATAACGATTTGATCCGTTAGTTGCACATGCCCCAGTGGTTTTCCTTCAAAGAACAAATCCACGTGGGATTCGGTGAGTGTAATTTTATAGTTGTTCGGATTGAATACTGTGACATACACTTCGCAGTCGGCACCTTCATTCGTGAATTCAAGAATTTTGACATCCAGGATTTCTTTTACTTCCACATCCTTGTAAACATGGCAAGAACTGAAGCTAAAAAGCACGACTAAAAACAAAAGACTATACTTCATGATCATCATTTGGGACTATAAAAACAAAGACCCGGCCGAAATGTTTTACAACTCCGGTCCGGATCTCAATCTTTTATTCATTCACTTATTTAGCGAAGTAATGATGGAAGTACGGAATAGTCTCAATTCCTTTGAAATAATTGAAAATTCCATAATGCTCATTTGGTGAATGCAATGCATCACTATCCAGACCAAATCCCATCAACACAGTCTTGACACCAAGTTCCTGTTCGAACAACGCAACAATTGGAATAGAACCACCACCGCGCGTCGGAATAGGCTCTTTACCATACGTCTTCACCATAGCCGAACTTGCAGCTTTATAGGCTTTCGAATCAGTTGGAGTCACCACAGGCTCGCCACCATGATGAGGACGCACCTCCACTTTTACACCTTTCGGCGCAATACTGGTAAAATGATTTTTGAAAAGTTCCGTGATTTTATCGCTGCTCTGATTCGGCACCAATCGCATGGAAATTTTCGCAAAAGCTTTTGAAGGTAAAACTGTTTTTGCACCTTCTCCGATATAGCCTCCCCAGATTCCATTGCAATCAAGCGTCGGACGAATACCCGTTCTTTCAATCGTAGTGTATCCTTTCTCACCCCATACATCTTCGATACCCAAATCCTTTTTGTATGCGTCCAGGTCAAATGGCGCCTTGTTTAAATCGGTTCTTTCCGCATCAGTTAATTCCTGGACTGCATCATAGAAACCCGGAATGGTTATGTGATTATTTTCATCGTGCATGCTGGTGATCATTCTCGCAAGAATATTGATCGGGTTGCAAACTGCACCACCATAAACACCACTGTGCAGGTCGCGGTTTGCAGCGGTCACTTCCACTTCCACATAACTCAGCCCGCGCAATCCACAGTCGATGGATGGAGTGTCATTAGCGATAATGGAGGTGTCGCTGATCAGGATCACATCACTTTTCAATTTGGCTTTGTTCTCTTTTACAAAAGGTCCGAGGTTACTACTTCCACATTCCTCTTCACCTTCAATCATAAATTTGATATTGCATGGAAGAGAATCCGTTTTCATCATGGCTTCAAAAGCTTTTACATGCGAAAACATCTGGCCTTTATCATCGCAAGATCCACGGGCGAAAATGGCGCCATCCGGATGTGTATCGGTTTTGCGAATGGTTGGTTCAAAAGGCGGAGTATGCCACAACTCAAATGGATCGGCGGGTTGGACATCGTAGTGACCATAGACCAAAACCGTTGGTTTAGAAGGATCGGTAATTTTGTCGCCATAAATAATGGGATGACCTTTCGTTTTGCAGACTTCCACATTGTCGGCTCCTGCTTTTCGCAAGTGTTCGGCAACGGATTCTGCGCAACGCGCTACATCGTCTTTGTATTTTGGATCTGCACTCACGCTTGGAATGCGCAATAGTTCGAATAGTTCGTCGAGAAATCGTTGTTTGTTTTCCTGGATATATTGGACGGCTTTTTCCATTGTTTATTGAATTTAGGAGGGCGAAAGTAGACAAGAAAACTGAAGAAATTAGCCACTTCAGTATGTTCCATAAAAATGCTTCATCTTTGCTATCCAAAATTTCAGGATGATCTCCAAAATCAAAATAAAAAAATTTCGAACCATTCAAGAAGCCGAGCTTGATTTCCGTAAAATAAATGTATTGATCGGTGCGAATAATTCTGGAAAATCCAGTGTTCTTTATTCTTTGTATGCACTTAAAAATTCTATACAAAAAACTTCTGAGTCAATTGATGGAATTTACAATTTACCGAATGTCAACTTAGGTGGTTTTCGAGAGGTAGTTCATAAACAAGATGAAAATAATCAAATTCAGTTTTTAATTGAGTCTGAATTGGGTGAATCAAAAGTTGCTTTCTCGCTTTGGAATACGAATAAAGGAAATAGCTACCAGTTGAATACTTCTGGAAAATACTTTATTAATGATGCGGTAACGGCTGGCTTAAAAGACAATCACCTGGATATCAAAGTTTCGTTTCCACATAGCTTCAATAAGATGCAACCGTGGAAAGGTAATGACAAGCAAATGGAATTTCGCTTGGAAGGAAATTGGAACGGCAGGGATGCTGAGATTCACGTTTCACGTCATGATGGTGATTTATTACCTGACCATGTTCATCGAAAAATTGAACTTGAGCTTAGTGCCTTGTTTCAATCGCATGTGCACGAATTAGCAGGAGTCGATCTGGTTCCAATCAATAGAACCTTCACCAAAAATCAATTTCAAGGAGTTCCACTTGGT
Organism: Flavobacteriales bacterium; assembly: GCA_031417525.1. Classification (GTDB taxonomy): domain Bacteria; phylum Bacteroidota; class Bacteroidia; order Flavobacteriales_D; family Sanyastnellaceae; genus JAIBBG01. The sequence goes on from JANOVT010000378.1 coordinate 12,385, forward strand.
GAAGAAATAACAAGTGAAGAAGAGGTTATCTCGTATCTATTTAGGGATGAAAGGCTCCAGGAAAAATTATCCATATATCTCCAAAAAATCGCAAGTAGAAAAATTGAAATTTTGCCGATCGCTGCTGGCTTGACCACCTATTTAGCAAAAATTTCGCAAGAACAAGAATCCTTTAAGACCGACCTAGTGAACGAAGGAACCGGCACAAATCAACTTGTCCGAATGCTTTTTAAAATTCTCATTCCTAAAAACTCATTCATATGCATCGATGAACCGGAAATTCATATGCACCCTACGATGATTGGTAAATTGGTTGATCAATTGGTTGACATCGTAAACCATCAAGAAAAGCAACTTTTGTTTTCCACTCATAGTGAACATTTCATTACTTCCTTACTCGCCAATGTGAGTGAAGGAAAAATCAAGCCAGAAGACGTAATGGTTTATTACCTGCAAAACATTAATGGCGAAACCGTTTTTGAACATCAAAAGATCAATGAAATGGGCCAGATAGAAGGCGGGCTTCAAAGCTTTTATGTGGAGCCATTTAAGAATTTCGAAAGAATTTTCAAGCTCTGATTTGTGCTATGGAGATTGTTATAAATCAGTGGTTCAACAAATGGCTTCAACCCGATATTCCTAATGAAAATCAGAAAGCGCTGTGGAATGAGTTTTTCCAAAAATTCCTCAATAAGAAGGGCGAGGATAAGTTAGTGATCATTCAGCATAGTCCGTGGATGGCTGAATTATTGAGCATTGAGAAGAAGTATTATGATAATATTATAAGGAAACGAATTCAGGAAATTTGCAAAATCTGTCTTGACCCCAATTATGTGAGAATTCTCCCTCAGCCAGCAATAATTCCCGAAGATGTTGTGCAACTGCTGGAGCCAGGTAACTTTTCAAGTGATAGGTTTTTATTCGAAGCTGCAGGCCATACAGAGGATAAAATCATAATTACAACTGATCAGAAACTTATTGATCAATTTGCCAATCAAACAAAATTTCGACTTCTTCAAATTAGTGATTTTTTAAAAGAATATTGATTTACTATCGCAGCCCGATATGGAACCGCAACTCACACTTTCTTTCGATAACACCGAAATCGCTTTTAGATCCAAGACTAATAGCGAATTAAAAAAATCCTATTACCTGTTTAAACTGATTGGTAATCCGTCTTTTGTGCGGTTCGGCAACCACGCCACCAATCTCGCACTTAGGCTTCGCATTCCCATTGGATGGGCGATTAAAGGAAATATCTTCAAACAATTTTGTGGTGGTGAAACCATTACTGAATGCGCCAGAGCAACAAAAATTCTCGATCAATTTCACATCGGAACTATCCTCGACTATTCTGTTGAAGGCAAAGAAAATGAAGCTGATTTTGATCATACTCGCGACGAAACACTTCAAACAATTCGCACCGCAAAAGGCAATCCTCATATTCCTTTTTGTGTTTTTAAAGTAACAGGGCTCGCCAGGTTTGAATTGTTGGAAAAAGTCAACGCAAAACAAAATCTTGCCGACAGTGAAATCAGCGAATGGCAACGAGTGAGAAACCGGGTAGACGATATCTGTTCACTTGCGCACGATACTGGTACTCCCTTGTTTATTGATGCAGAAGATAGCTGGATACAAGATGCGATCGATGATCTCACGGATGAGATGATGGCTAAATACAATCAGGAAAAAGCCATTGTCTATAACACACTTCAGATGTATCGTCATGATCGCCTGGCTTTTTTGAAAACATCCTTTGAAAAAGCAAAAGCGGGAAATTATTTTCTCGGACTCAAACTCGTGCGTGGCGCCTACATGGAGAAGGAGCGAGCACGTGCAATAGAAAACGGATACCGCGATCCAATTCAACCTGATAAAGCATCCAGTGATCGCGACTTCGATCTGGCCATTGATTTTTGTGTGGAGCACATCGATCGCATTGCTATTTGTGCCGGAACTCACAACGAACAAAGTAGTTTGCGATTGGCACAACTGATGGATCAGAAATCCATACCACATAATGATCCACGCATTTATTTCGCTCAGCTTTTCGGCATGAGTGATCACATCAGTTTCAATCTTGCAAATGCCGGATACAATGTCGCCAAATATGTTCCGTATGGGCCAATCCGCGAAGTTGTTCCGTACCTCATTCGTCGGGCAATGGAAAATACTTCGGTCAAAGGTCAGACTGGGAGAGAGTTATCGCTCATTCTCAAGGAGATGCAGCGGAGAAAAATGTAAGACTTCAATTCAAGACTGCGAAAACATCTTGACACCACTCTTCCATAACATTTGGCCTGCAATAAAAAGAAGGAGCAATCCAAAAATGAATTTGATTTTATACTCCGGAAGTTTGAGCGCGTATTTCGATCCGAAATAACTTCCGACGACAAAACCAGCGGCGATGACGAAAGAATAATTGAAATTGATATGACCGGCCTTGTAGTAGTTCAAAACACCCAGGATACCCACCGGAAGCATGAGCACAGCCAGACTGATTCCCTGCGCCTGCATCTGGTTCAAGTGTAAAAAATATATCATAGCGGGTACGATGATGATTCCACCGCCTATGCCAACAAATCCGCTCAGTAAGCCGGCCATTAATCCCACAAGCAGCAGGATGATCATCTGCGATATAGTAAAGTCCATTTTCATGTTTTTTGCCCGACGAAAGTAGTGGACGAATGCAATGGTCTATGGCTGTAGAAAGGAATATTGAGTAAATGACATTGTTACTATCAGGAATTTCACCGGAATATGATTTTTATCTCCTGTTGCGAAAAGGAAGCGTGATCAGAAGCTGATGCTCTATTACATTTGACCACTAAAAAAAATTACGACATGAATTTTCCGTCAGAACTGAAGTACACGAAAGACCACGAATGGGTTCGCATTGAAGGCGACATGGCTACAATCGGCATCACAGAATTTGCTCAAAGCGAATTAGGTGATATTGTTTTTGTAGAAATTGAAACGCAAGGAAAATCACTTGCAGAACATGAAGTCTTCGGAACAGTGGAAGCAGTGAAAACGGTCAGCGATCTGTTTATGCCCGTTGCCGGCGAAGTAACAGAGGTAAATGCCGGACTTGGAGATGATCCTGCAGCAGTGAACAATGATCCTTATGGTAAGGGCTGGATGATCAAAGTAAAAATGGCATCAGGAACTGATTTGAGTGGTCTGATGGATTCCGCTGCTTACGAGGCATCTCTTTAAGTTTTTTGTTTAGCATACGAATTTGTTTTTGCCTGACATCCGGGTAGATTTTTTTTGCCGTTCAACTTGAAATGATTGAGTGAAAGGCTGATCATTAATTCCATAACATCTCATGAGCAACAAAGTCATCCACTTCGAGATCCCATGTAATGACCCTCAAAAAACCATGGACTTTTTCAAAGGAGTATTTGGTTGGTCTTTTCAACAATTCGGTACGGAAGATTATTGGAGTGTTGTGACTGGTGATCCGAATGCACCCGGTATCAATGGCGGTCTCATGAAGAAACGTGATCCGAATCAACCTGTAGCCAATTCAATCGAGGTTGAAAATCTGGATAAATACATGGTGAAAGTTGAACAAGCCGGAGGTCAGATTGTAGTTCCAAAAATGGCCGTTCCGACTATAGGTTGGCTGGCTTACTTCAAAGATCAGGATGGCAACATTCACGGCATGTTCGAGAACGACTCAACCGCTTTATGATTCTTATTGTTTTGAAATCTGATCTATGAAAGCTATTTCAATAGCTGTTCCCATATTTTGGACTTTGATCGTGATTGTGTTGCACATCATGCCAGTGCGGTTGACAGCTGAATCGGACTTTCAAATTCCTTTTGCTGATAAAGTGGTTCACTTCAGCATGTTCGCATCTCTCTCTTTTCTGTGCATGCGGTCACTGAAATTCAACCTTGGCAATTTGAAAAATCAACACTTCATATTCATCCTCATTTGCTGCATTGCATTTGGAGGAGTGATGGAAATTCTGCAAGGTTATACATCCACGAAACGAGACAGCGATATCTTGGATTGGTTTGCCGATGTGGCTGGAACGGCTGCAGGCCTGTTGTTTGGCGAAACAAAATTCTTATCCTTCCTCTTCCGTCATCAGATTCGGAAAACGACGTAAAATCCGATTCAACACCTGTTGCATTCTTTCTTCGCCGCTACCTTTGACGATCTCAACAGTGCGTCCATCGCTGATTAGTTCCTTTTTGTAAATATCAAAAAGTCGTTCTCGATCATTTGGATTCGTTCGAAGCGGATCCGATTCCCAGGGAATGTCCGGTTCACATAAGAGATAAAGATCAAAGTCATAGGATTCTTTCATGATTTCAATCTCTTCATTGTGCTCTCCATAAATTTCATTCCACCAAATATCGATTACATAAAAATCCGTATCGACGATAAGTGCATCGTGATCAGATTTGAATGCTTTTGAAAGATATTGAGATGTTTTTCGTGCAATAGACAAAAGATCTTCTTTCGAGTACTGATAGTTTTCTCCTTTATCTTCTAAATATTTTCTGGCATACTCGGCAACAACACGAGCGTCATAAATGCGCTCTCCGAGCCACTTGCAAAGGGTGGTTTTTCCACAGCACTCCGGACCAGTGATCGCAATGCGGATCATACGTAAAAAATATTAAGTTGAAAATATCCGTCGATTGACATCATAAGATAAAGTAAAAACATCAGAGCACCGAAATACAATTTTCGTCTGGTATAGATATAAATTGAAGCGGCATTAATCACTATAAAGTATAACCAATTCTCGTGCACATAGTTCACCATGATCCACGTTCCGACAATACCAAAAACAGTTACTACGCTATCCAGATAAGGTAGTTTCGCATCTGTTCGCTTTTTTAGAAAATAACCCAAAGCCATCGCAACTATGACACCTACAAAAATAAGAGGGATGTGTCTTGATATGGGCCAATGAATCATCGTCCAATTCGCCTGAACATGAATCCAACCATAGACTGCAAATCCAATGTAAAAAAGCTGCAATACAGGTTCGGCATAAAGTTTATTTCTGAAACAGAGAACCATTAAAGCCAACGGTCCGAGAATTCCAAACAGATAGCACCACGAATTGCCATTCAGGTAAAGAATGGTGTACAGAAGGTTGAGGAGTACCGCGAGCACCTCGATAATTTTGTTCATCAAACGAACTTATGACGTGGATATAGGCAAATGCAGGCTCGAACAATGGACGCCGAAGGGTAAAAGTTAGTGCCAAAAAAAACTCTGATTTCATCAGAGTTATTTATAAGTAAACTTCTTTTCACCATCAATTATGCTGCACCATTACAACAAACTCATCGAAGCTCAATTTCTTTTCATCAATTGTGCATCTTTCTTTCACCAAAGCAATCATTTTTTCTTCAAAAAGAAAATCTCTGACCTTTTTGTATTCATCTTTATTCGATAATGTTTGTTTGGCCAATCCCTCAAGCATTTCGCCTTCTACCGGCAAGCCGTATTCCGCATATCGGGCTGCCATGATCAATTTCACATGGTCTGTCATTTCTTCCGATGACACATGCAATTCAAACTGACGAATAATTTTTGTTTCAATCAATTCCCAACGCAGTTGTGCAGAATACATTGGATAATCATGTTCAACCATTTCAAGTGTCACAGGCTTTTCATTCGTCATTACAATGTACCGTTTGAGAAAAGCGTCCGGTAATTGTGGGTTGAGTTGTTCCGTAATGGTCTTGGCGAATTGTCTTTTGAACAGATAATCCGAATCTCGCTGGAATCGTTGCTCAAGGTCGGTTTTCGTGAGAGTTCTCATTTCTTCCTCACTTGTCACTGCTCCTTCGCCGAATAACTTGTCGAATAGTTCCTGATCAATTGCATGTGGTTCGATTCGTTTGATTTCTGATACTTTCAATTGAAACATGCTGTCTAGTTCATGCAGGGCGTGATGATCGATACCAAGCATTTTTGCCAGATCTTCATGGCTTTCAGAAAGTAAATGTGGATTGACAGTTACCACATCATCTACTTTCAAGCCTATCAACTTGTTTTTAGTATCCGCATCTTTTACAAATTCGATGCTCACGGTGCTTTTATTGGTAATGCCTCCCGCCTGTACCTCACCGGTTTCATCGAGCTCTGTAAAATCACAGATCAACATATCTTCATTTTCACTCACTTCAGGATCGCTCATTTTACCATATCGACGTGCGAGGTCTTTCACCTGGCGATCAATCATAGTATCGTCAACATTCACCTTGTAATATGAAAACACTTGAGTTTTGTCGAGGTTGGGTTCAATGTTTGGTGCTAAACCAAGATGATATCTGAATTTAAAATCTCCCGGTTGATCCCAATTTCCGACATCGTCATTTCCAATCGCTGGAATTGGAAAACCAAGCGCTTCGACATTGTTGGTGCGCAGGTAATTGCTTAACGACTGCTGGATGAGGCGATTGATTTCTTCCACAAGCAGACTTTTACCATAGCGCTGTTTTACCAAACTAACAGGAATGTGACCCGGGCGAAATCCTGGAATTTGAGCACTCTTACGGTATTTTTTGATTGCCTCTTCTACGTTGGTGGTGTAATCGGCAGGAGCCAGACTGATATGAAGCTCCGCATTCAATGCGTCGATATCATTTCTCTCGATATTCATCGGAATAGATAAGAATTTTATGGTGAAATAATTTGTTGATTTAGTGATTGGAGTTTTGTCGCATCAGTTCGAAAAAAATGGAAGCTTCTCCGAACTTTTAAATCAACAAACCACCAAATCACCAAATCATCAAATAAGAAGTCCGGGCGGAGGGACTCGAACCCCCATACCTCGCGGCACCAGATCCTAAGTCTGGCGCGTCTACC
>JANOVT010000379.1:0-21107 GCA_031417525.1 Flavobacteriales bacterium
GTGTCTTCCATGACGTGCTGATATTCTCCCATCACAACGGGTATGTCGTTCACTCCTGTCACATTGATCGTTAGATTCGTTTCAACACAACCATTGTCATCATCACACACATTGTACACGATGTTCTCCATTCCAAAGAAATTCGGATCAGGAGTATATGTAAACGAACCATCTACCAACAGATCAATTGTTCCATTTGATGGACCTGTAACTAGTGTGAATTCAAGCTGTGGACTTTCAGCATCGGAATCATTCATGCTCAGATCATTTGAAATGGAGAAGTCTTCATTTGTTGTGAATGTTTCGCCTACTGTTGTTGGAAAGTCATTCACGGGTGTCACCATGATGTAAAGTGTGCCTTCTACACATGCATTTTGTGGATCACAGGCAGTGTAGTTGATCATTTCTGATCCAAAGAAATTGGGATCAGGTGTGTAGCTGAATTGCCCATCTTGTTCCAAAATGAAATTGCCATTCACTGCACCGAATGCGGCTGTGAAGAGCAGTGCATCACCATCAGCATCTGAACCAAAGGAAGAGACATCGCCGGTTGCAACGTTGTCTTCAGCGATGGTAACTACGACGTCAGTTACAACAGGAATATCATTTACAGAATTAACCGTGATGCTGACAGTTGCATTGACACACAAAGGACCTGCATCACAGGCAGAGTATTGAAATGCATCTGATCCAAAATAGTTCGCGTTGGGGGTATAAAGAAAATTACCATCAGCAAAAAGTTGAAGAGTTCCATGAGTTGCGTTAGACACGACGGAATAAGTCAAGGAAGGATTGTCGATGTCAGAGTCATTTGAAGCGACTGTGTTGTTCAGTGGTGTGTCTTCGTTGGTGCTAAAACTGTCGGCGGCAACGACAGGCGAATCATTTATCGGCAATACATTGATGAGAAGTGTTCCTTGCGAACAAGCCGAATTTGGATCACAAACGTTGTACACGATCGTCAGTGTACCGTAATAATTGTTTGCAGGATTAAATGTGAAGAGTCCGAATGAGTTCATGTTAAATGAGCCGCTTGAAGGCCCGGAGATCAAGCTATAAGTGAGTGTTTCCAGGTCGGCATCTGAATCATTTGTTGCAACAGAATTATTGAGTGCTGAATCTTCATTGATAGAGAATGCTTCTCCAGTCACTGCCGGAGTATCATTGACAGAATCAATGGTAATATTCACAGAGGCATTGTCGCAAAGTTCTCCGGTATCGCAAACCTCGTAAGAGAAGGAGTCGGTTCCGAAATAATTTGCATCAGGAGTGTAGGTATAGCTGCCGTTGTTGGTAAGATTAAGAGTGCCATGCAGCGGAGCAACAAGCACATTGAAAGTCATCACACCACCTTCAGCGTCCGCTACCTGACTCACCAGATTGCCATTTATGACTGCATCTTCATTGCTGTCTGGAAGAGTGAGGTTGGTGGCTACCGGTGCTGTATTGGTTGGGAAAACAGTGATATTCAAAACGGCCGAAGCACATGCATTCAAAGGATCACAGACAGTGTAGGATATCACATCACCTCCGGAGTAATTCGTATTTGGAACGTAAGTGTAGCTTCCATTTGACATGAGGTTGAATGTGCCATTCTGGGCAGTTGCATCCAAAGTGTAGGTCAGTAAATCACCATCGACATCAAAATCATTACTACTGACATTTCCATTTAAAGAACCGTTCTCGTAGGTAACATTTGTATCATCGGTTGCAATGGGTGCATCATTGATGGCGTCTATTTCGATAATCAGTACACCGGCATCACAGGCGTTATCGTCATCACAAACTGAATAGGTGAGCATGTCGACGCCATTATAATTCGAAACTGGTGTATAGGTGTAAGTGCCATTGCCTGACATCAGGATGGCGCCATGCATGGGTGGAGTAATCACAACATAGTTCAAAGTCAAATCATCTGCATCCGAGTCATTCGCAACAGTACCCATGAGTGGTTGGTCTTCGTTGGTTGTGCCAGAATCGTCTATTGCAACCGGATAATCATTGACCGGCACAACGGTGATATTGACAACAGCATTACTGCATCCGCCTTGAGTATCACAAACGGAAAAAGTAATTTGATCAGAGCCCGAGTAATTTGACTGTGGTGTGTAGGTGTAATTTCCGTTGGCAGAAAGGTTGAAAGTGCCATTTGTTGAGGCATTTACAATAGAAAATATCAATGTGTTGTCTTCTAGATCCTGTGCGTTAGATGCTATTGAATTAGTGAGTGACTGATCTTCATTGGTGGATATAGAAGAAGTACTGGCTACCGGATTATCATTTACAGGAGTGATCGTAATGATCAAGGTTGATAAGGAACAAACCGAACAGGGATCACATCCATAATAAGTTACGGTATCAATGCCAGACCAGTTGGCAAATGGGGTGTATATGAAATCACCATCCCAGTTGAGATCTAAACTTCCGTGGTCCGGACCTGAAGTGCTGAAGTAGTTGATGATTTCGCCATCAGGTTCGATATCATTCAAGCGAAGATTTCCGGATACGCCATTATCTTCCGTACCGGAGTATGCGTCAGCAACAATAATTGGATCGTCATTTATTTCGATTACTTCGATGATGAGCGTTGCACTTGAACATGCATTAAAAGGGTCACATGCCTGATAAGTAATAGTGTCATATCCGGAGTAGTTTGGGCCACCGGTGTATGAAAAGCTACCATTCGATTGCATGGTAATGGAGCCATGATTGGCACTATTCGTAATTGTAAAAGTGAGGACATCACCATCGGAATCAGAATCATTACCAGCTACCGAATTGTTGATTGGAGCGTCTTCGTATCCGAATTTATCGTCATCATTTGCTGTCGGAAAATCATTGAGCGCAGTCACATTGATAATAAGTGTGTCTGTGCTGCACAGAAGCCCCTGGTCGCATGCCTGAATCAGAATTGTTTCCAGGCCGACATAATTCGCAACAGGAGTATAACTGAATGAACCGGTCGTCTGAAGCGTGAATGTACCATTTGCTGCGGACTGAAGAATAGAATAGACTATGGTGCCATCCTCATCAAAGTCGTTTCCGGCAACTGTATTGTTGAATACCGGGATGTCTTCATTCGTCGTAAAGAATTCATTACCGGTGATAGGGGCATCGTTGAGGTTAAGAACATTGAAATAGATAAAACCAACAGTGCATTGACCAACTACATCGCACGCTACGTAAAGAAAGTTATCCGGACCGAAATAATTTGGGTTTGGGGTATATGAATATGAACCATTCGAAGAAATTACAATATTTCCGTGTGATGGCAACGTTGCGGTGGTAAAAGTTAGAGCGTCATTTTCAGGATCTGACACCAGAGGTAAGGCATTGCCTGAGAATGACGTGTCTTCATTGAAATCATATACAGGACTGTTAGAGCCAACTGGTTCATCATTGCTGCCAACAACTGTAATGTAAACAGTAGATTGCGCGCACGAACCACATGGATCGCACATGATGTAATTGAAGGAGTCGGGACCAGTATAGCCCGGGTCAGGAGTGTATTGAAAAGTACCGTCAATAAAAAAAACCAGATCTCCATGCAAGGGAGCGGTTATATCAGCATATGAATCGATAGGGCTTACAGGGTCAGAAATGGAATCCGGTTCAATGTCATTGATACTTGCATCTCCGAAGCGAGGCTCATCAATTTCTACTGTGATGTAATCAGGCGCAGGTATGGGGACGTTGTTTTGGAAATGAACAATGACAACGATCGAATCTGAAGAACACTGGTTGATCTGGTCGCACACCTGATACCAGATGGTCTGATTCACACTGGCAATGCCAAGGAGAGGAACGAAAGTCCAGTCACCATTGGGCAGCAATGTGAGCTGTCCTAAATTGGTGTTCGACAAAAGAGAATATGTCAAAGTTGATCCGCTCGGATTGAGGTCGTTTTCTGCGAGACTTCCCGTGGCAACCACGTCATCATCGGTATACACATAGTCCCAGACAGCGGTCGGAGGTATCTGGCAATCCGCATCAATAGGGAATGACAAAAAGGCGATAACAAGTATCGGAATCAGCTTGAGGTAATTGAGTTTATTGCACGACATCATCATTCTTTTGAGTAAAATTCAAAACCCCTTCATTACGAAAGGAAAAGAATTATGTTCGATAATTCTGTGAAATTCTGATTTTCAGTTAATTGGGGCGAATTTTATCAGAAACAAATTTACGTCATCTGAGGAACTTTCGACCTCGAATTGTGTCTTTGTATTACAAGATTCTGGTAAACCTATCAAAAAAAAAGGTCGTGACTTTCGTAACGACCTTCCTTCTCATAAAAACAATAAAACTATAGAGCAAGAATTTTGAATTCAGTACGACGATTTTCTTCATGTGTTTTATCGTCACATTCAACACCGTTTTGGCATTTATTCAAAAGTTGAGTTTCACCATAGCCTTTTGCAACAAGTCTGCTTTTGTTGATGCCTTTGCTTTCAATGTAAGCTACAGCACTTTTTGCTCTGCTGTCAGAAAGTTTGGCATTGTATTCATCTTTTCCTCGCGCATCCGTATGTGAGCGCAATTCGATTTTCATGTCGGGATATTTATTGAGCAAGGTCACAACTTTGTCTAGTTCTATTGCGGCATCGGGTCTGATGTCTGATTTGTTGTAGTCATAATAGATGTTGTCGATTCTGATGACGTCACCTTTACAAAGCATCGGAAGGTTGTGGGTAATGTTTTTTGTTCCTACAATGCTATGTGTGTGAAAGGTTTCTTTCGAATCTCCACAATTTTTCTTCGTAGAAATGACCTCGAAGTCATTATTCAAAGGAATGTTTTCGAATTTGTAGTTGCCAAGATTGTCGGTCATTGTAATCAATTCTGCACCTGTGGTTTTATTGATAAGTGCAACCCGTTGGTTGGCTTCGGGTGAATTGTCATCTTGATTATAAACCCGACCGGAGAGGTTTGCAATATTGACAATGATCGGTTTTTTCTTCAGCATCACTTTCACTTCTGTTCCGGTGCTTGCTGCTTCGCTCACCTGAGCACTTGTCAGAGATGACTTATTTTCTGTATAAGCATCTTTCATTGCCCGGAATTCGTAGTTTTTGGAAGGGTTCAGGCATTTGTTGAATTTGCCTGTTTCATCAGTTGTTACTGAGGTAATTTCTGTACCGTTTTCAAATACTTTGACTACAGCGTCTTTGATGGGTTCACCGGTTTCTTCGTCCAGGATTGTTACATCAGTATTAGTACAAAGTTTTTCGAAAAAGTAGATGTCATCATTGAAACCATCATTTTTTCTGTTACTGCTGAAGTAGCCATTGCGAGTTGTAGAGTTGTAAGAAATTCCAAAATCGTCGTAAGAACTGTTGAGAGGCGAACCTATGTTTTCCGGAGATGACCAGCTATTCGATTTCAATTCAGATTGAAAAAGGTCGAGACCGCCTATTCCAGCCAATCCGTCGGATGAGAACATCAATGCTCCTTCATTCGTTATGGTTGGGAATACTTCATTACCAGGGGTATTGATTTCAGAACCTAAATTGATTGGTGCGCCCCATGTTGTGCCATTCCATTCGCATTTATACAAATCCATGCCTCCTTGTCCACCTGGCATGTCAGAACTGAAGCACAGTATTTTGCCATCCGCGGACAATGCCGGATGCGCGCACGAATATTTATCGCTGTTGTACAAAAATGGAATTTCTATTCCCCAATTTCCATCACTCCAGTTGGAAGTAAAGAGTTTTAGTCTTACTACATCGTTCTCATCTTTTTTGATTTCACCACCTTCAATATTGTTTCTGGTAAATAACATTTGTGATCCTGTTGAGTTGAAACACACGGGACCATCATGATATTTCGTTTGCATTTTATCTGCAAATAGGGTAGGGGTAGAGAATGAAGCTTCACTTCCTTTCGCATGGTAAAGTCTGTAGAATTGTTTGCCGGTCCAGGAGTGTGAATTGTCCACCCACTCGATATTTTTTCTGTTGGAGGTAAATACAATTCCTCCATTATATACTACTGGACTAAAGTCAGATTCTTTCGAGTTGATGTTAATTACTTTGATTTTGTATACACCACTTGTGGCAAGAATGTTCGACAAATTGTTTATGCCGGACGTGAGATTGGCGCTTCTGCTGTCGGAAGGAGATGCGGCTTTGTACTTACCTAGTTGAATTTTAGCCTCCGCATATTTTTCATTCTGCATTAAGGCTTCAGCATAGTACAAATAGTTGTTCGGAGCTTGAGCGGCGCCGACCACAACATGTGAATATGCCCTCTCGGCATTTTTTGAGTCACGCAACAGACGATAGCAATCTCCAAGCTTTGACCAAACCAAAACATCCGATGAATCCTTGCGCAAGGCACGTTCATAGTTTCCTGCTGCTTTCTTGTAAGCCATTTTTTCGAAATTGGCGTTGCCGGCTTTCACTTGCGCGTGAGAGATGCAACAACTTACCGTGATTGCAAACAATAGGAGAAATATCTTTTTCATATTTATTCTTCTTGAAAATTTAGAAATATCTTGGAGTAACCACTTTGTCTTTTGAATAATTAAAATCATATCCAAGCATAATTTCGTGGGATCCGGTATTAAAGTCTTGCAATGCTGAAAGTGTGTAGTCATAGCTATAGCCGAGTCGCAATTGTTTTGTAATGTTTGCGCCAACCAACAATGAGACAGCATCACCTGTGCGATAGGCAAGCCCAGCCCAAATCAATTCATTGAATAGAGCATTCGCACTAAGATCGACTTGCATTGGAGCTCCGCTGACAGCTTTCAGCATGATATTCGGACGTAGCTTAACACTTGGTGCAATGCTGAATACAGAACCTGCCGTGATGTAGTAATGAAAATCATCAACGGCCAGACTATTTTTTACTTCGCCTGTTCCGTTGGAAACATCCAATCGATTTTTCAACATGCGCGGTATCGATAATCCAACGTACCATTTTGGCGCCGTGTAAAACGCTCCGAATCCAAAATTTGGAGCTGTCTTTTTTCCGGAGTTGATCATAAACTGTTGGTCATTTTGTAGATTGAGTTGTGAAAGATTTTCACTCAAACTAACAATACCAAGTTGTAATCCGAAGGAAAGAGTATTGGCTTCCATTTTTATTCTGTATGCTCCACTTGCACTTACTCCGGTTCGTTTGCTCACGCCTATACTTTCATTGAGGAATGAAAGTCCTACACCAAGTTTTTGTTGCATGAGCGGAGCATGAACCGAACCTGTCAGCGTTGAAGGTGCGCCATCAAGTCCGACCCATTGTTGGCGGTACACGGCAGTTGCTGACAGACATTCTCTTGATCCAGCGTATGCGGGGTTGATGACAAGTTCATTGAACATGTATTGTGTGAACATCGCATCGAATTGCGCTTCGCCGGATAGAGCAAAAAATAGAGCGATGAATGCGGCAACGTATTTTTTCATGGATTGAATTTTTTTCATCATTGTCTTCTTGTTATTGGAATACATGTTGATTACTTGCTTTCGTATTTGATGATGAGATAACCGGAAACAATTTTCTGTTCATCATTAGGATTGAGTGAGGATGGGCCCGGATCAAGTACATAGAAGTAAGTTCCTTCCGGTACTTTCGAGCCAACTACAACACCACCGGCTTCTGTAGTTCCATTCCATTCTTCTGTAGAATTGTAACCATCTTTTTCAAACACAATATTTCCCCAGCGATTGAATATTTTGAGGTTGTTGGCTGGGAATGAATCGATGTTTTCAATTTGGAATGTGTCATTCATCTGATCCCCGTTTGGAGAGAATCCGGCTGGAATTGTCAGGATATCATCCGCAATCTCAACAATGATGATATTCACAGTGGCCGTCACACAATCATTACCTGTTTCATCACATGCTGTATATGTGAAGACATCGAAACCACTGTAATTAGGATCTGGTGTGTATGTAAATGACCCATCTTCATTCATTGTGATAGTACCATGATCAGGACCATTGGTCACTGTGTAGGTGAATGTTTCTGTGTCGTTGTCATTGTCGCTCACATCTCCATCGAATGATACATCTTCGTCGGTTGTGTACTGATCGTTTTCAGCGGAAGCATCAATGATTGAAACGACAATAATTGTCACAGTGGCTGTGTCGCAGTTTCCATTTTCATCACAAAGCGTGTAGGTGAAACTATCTGTTCCATAAAAATTCGGATCAGGTGTATAAGTGAATGTTCCATCTGCATTGAGTATCAGGGTGCCATTGTCTGTGTCGTCAGTCACCACGAATGTCAATGTTGAGCCATCCGGATTAAGATCGTTGTCTCCAACATTCGCGTTCAGTGTGGTGTCTTCATCGGTTGTGAAAGTGTCATCAATTGCATTTGGATTGTCATTCACTGGCACAACAATAATGGTGACAGTAGCTTCAACACAGTTTAGCCCATTTTCATCACAAGCCTGATATGTGAAGGTATCCGTTCCGTTAAAGTCCGGATCTGGAGTGTATGTGAAACTACCATCGCTGTTCATGGTGATAGTTCCGTTATCAGGACCATCGGTGATGACATAAGTAAATCCATCGGTGTCAAGATCATTATCACTCACGTTTCCGTTGAGTGCTACATCTTCATCGGTGGTATATTGATCATTTACTCCAATTGGATCGAATGTCGGATTAACGATGATAGTTACTGTGGCTGTATCCGTTCCACCATTTGAATCGCTCACCTGATAAGTGAAACTGTCAGTTCCAAAGAAATCCGGATTAGGCGTATAAGTGAAGGAGCCATCGGCATTCAGTGTGAGTGTGCCGTTTAAAGGACCAGTGATCACACTAAATGTCATGTTGTCGCCATCAACTTCAGCGTCATTTTGACCTACGTTGGCATTGAGAATGGTGTCTTCGTCGATCGTATACGTGTCATCTTGAGCATCCGGATTGTCGTTGATCGGAATTACAATAATTGTAACAAGCACTGTATCGCAATTGCCATCGTCATCACATACGGTGTATGTGAAAGTATCGGTGCCGAAGAAATTTGGATTCGGTGTATAGATGAATGTACCATCTGAATTGAAGATGATGGAACCGCTCGAAGGTGATCCAAGTAAAGTAAATACAAGTGCGTCACCATCAAGATCAGAATCATTGGTGCTCACGTCTGCACTTAGCTCACTGTCTTCATTTAGCGTGTAATTGTCATTGATTCCAACTGGTGTGGTAAACAATTCTGTTACGTTGATTGTAACAACCGCTTCATCACAAGTGTTGCCATCGCATGCCTGATATGTAAAGGTGTCTGTGCCAATGAAACCGGGGTCAGGAACGTAAGTGAACGTACCATCGCTGTTCAAAACAAGAGTGCCATTTGAAGTTGTCGATACAAGTGTAAAGACCAGGACATTGCCATCAGGATCAAGATCATTGTTGCTTACGTCAGCATTTAAGGCTGTATCCTCGTTTGTGTTGAATACATCATCTACAGCAATCGGCGAGTCATTGATCGGATCTATAGTAATAAACACCGTGGCTTCATCACAAGCAGTTCCATCACAAGCTTCGTATGTAAATGAATCACTTCCGTTATAATTTGGATCAGGCGTGTAAGTGAATGTGCCATCTGCATTAAGAACAACTGTACCGTTTGCAGGAGGGTTGATCAGATTGAAAGTGAGGACATCATTTTCTGGATCGGAGTCGTTATTTGAAACTGTTCCACTTATTACATCATCTTCTTCACCAGCGAAATTATCGTCATTGGCAATTGGTGAGTCATTGACAGGTATAATTGTGATAATCACAATTGCAAAGTCACATTCGCCATTGTCATCGCAGACCGTGTATTCGAATGAATCGGTTCCGTTGAAATCAGGATTCGGAACATAAGTAAATGAGCCGTCACTATTGAATACGAGGGTTCCGTTGGAAACGTCCGTAATAAGTGAATACGTGAGAACATCTCCATCTGGATCAACGTCATTGTCTCCAACGTTAGCTGCAAGTGTATCATCTTCATCGATGTTGTAAACGTCGTCTTCTGCTACTGGTGGATCATTGATTGGAACTACGTTGATAAAGACAGTTGCATCATCACATGCATTGGAAGGATCGCAGACTGTGTAATCGAAGGAATCACTTCCCAGATAGCCTGGGTTTGGTGTATAGACATATGATCCATCGGCATTGAATGTTAATGTTCCATTCGCAGGAGGAGTGATGAGGGTAAAAGTGAGTACATCACCATCTGCATCCGAATCATTAAACCCGGCAAAACCATTGAGGAAATCATTTTCATTGACTTCCACGAAGTCATCTACCGCATCAGGATTGTCATTGATCGGATTAACATTGATGATAACCGTAGCATCATCACAAAGTGCAGTTGGATCACAAGCGATGTATGTGAATGAATCTGTGCCATTGAAGTTTGGATCGGGCACATAAACGAACGTTCCATCTCCATTAAAGACTAATGTTCCATTGGATACATCTGTGAGGAGCGTGAAAGTCATAACGTCTCCGTTCGCATCTGAATCATTCGTAGAAACGTTTTCGCTAAGTGAATTGTCTTCATCCACAGAATATGTATCGTCCTGCGCAACTGGTGCAGCGCTTTCCGGAAGAACTGTGATTGTCACTTCAGCTACATCACAGATCAGATTGGGATCACAAGCAATATACGTGAAGGTGTCTGTGCCTGTGAAATCAGTGTCGGGTGTGTATGTGAATGTTCCATCACTGTTTAGAACGAGCGTACCATTGACTACATCATTTACCAGATCAATAGTGAGATTTTCACCATCGACATCCAGGTCGTTTGTTGAAACATCATCGTTTAGAACGGTGTTTTCGGTCATGCTGTAGTCGTCATCTATGGCATCCGGCGTATCATTTATCGGCAGCACATCGATTGTAACAGTGGCCTGATCACAAAATAGTGCCGGGTCACAAGCAGTATAAGTGAATGAGTCAAAACCGTTGTAATCAGGATCAGGTACGTAGGTGAAGGATCCGTCTGCGTTCAGCGTAAGTGTTCCGTTGGCGGGACCAGTCAGCACAGAATATGTCAAAGGATCGTTGTCTGGATCGATATCATTACCTGCAACAGAATCATTTAAAGTTGTATCTTCTGTCGTGATGAAATCATCGTCTTCGGCTACCGGAGGCGAGGAGATCAGCACGTTGATTGTCACGGTTGCGGGATCACACACAATGCCTTCACATACGCGATAAACAAAGGTGTCAGTACCAAGGAATCCGTTGTTTGGCGTATATGTAAATGTTCCATCGGCGTTGAATACCAATACTCCATTAGAAGGTCCAGAAATGAGTGACCAAACAAGCACATCATTATCAGGATTTAAATCGTTTGTGGATACGTTTTCCGCAAGAGTGTTTCCGGCAGTCACTGAATATACATCGTCAATCGCTGTGGGCGAATCATTCGTTGGCAACACTTCTATGGTAAGTGTTGAGGTCGAACAAGTACTTTCATCACAAACCTGAATGATGATTGTTTCTGTGCCAAAGAAATTCAAATTTGGTGTATAAGTGAATGTTCCATTGGCGTTCAGAATGATTGTGCCATTAGCTGGTCCAATGGAGATTGAGTAGGTCAGACCAACTACTTCAACAATATTTCCTGATACTGCTGTTTCTTCAGGTGTTGTAAAGAAGTCATCAAGATCACAAAGAGGTGAATTGGAGAAAGGAAATGGACTACACGGATTATTTGGATCACTGCCATTCGTGATTTCACTTCCATCGGTGAAATTGTCATCATCTGTATCGGCATCAAGAGGATTTGTTTCATCACCGGTATCAGGAATTCCATCATCACCAACAAGTTCTTCTTCGTTTGTCAAACCATCATTGTCACAGTCACTATTTGGAATAGCGAGGATGTCTGGATCACATGCATCATTTGCATCGCTGCCTTGTCCAACTTCAATACCATCGAGATAACCATCGTTGTCACTATCCGGATCAAATGGATCAGTTTCATCACCGGTACCAGGTAGACCATCAGCGCCGAGATCTTCTTCAGCTGCGGTCAGACCATCGTTGTCGCAATCACTATTCGGACCGCCGCCATTTGGATCGCACGGATTGAGTGGATCGCTGCCGTTAGTCACTTCGTCGCCATCATTGATACCATCATCATCCGTATCAGGATCGGCAGGGTCTGTTTCATCTCCGGAATCCGCTATGCCGTCAGCACCCAAATCTTCTTCTTCATTGGTGAGTCCATCGTTATCACAATCTTCTGTCGGCAAACCAATATTCGGATCGCAAGGATTCAATGGATCTGAACCACCGTCGAGTTCATCACCATCATTAATAGTGTCGTCGTCAGTGTCTGCGTCAATCGGATCAGTACCTGCATTCGTTTCTTCATCATTCGTTAATCCGTCGTTATCGCAATCGTTGGAAGCAAGTGCAAGTGGATTGGGATCACATGGATTCAACGGATCACTTCCATTGGTTACTTCTGCTCCATCATTCACTGAATCACCATCTGTATCAGGATTAAGTGGATCGGTGCCAATGAGATTCTCATCATCGGCAGACAAACCATCCTGATCGCAATCTAACAGACCAACAATTTGTGCATTTGGATCACAGGCGTCCAATGGGTCCGTATTGTTAGCTACTTCTGTACCGTCATTTATGCCGTCACCATCCGTATCACTATTTGTCGGATCAGTTCCAATATTGTTTTCTTCATCGACAGTAAGTCCATCATTATCGCAATCATTAGTTCCCAATGCCAGAGGATTTGGATCGCAAGAATCAAGTGGATCTGTTCCACCATTTACTTCAATGCCATCATTAAAACCGTCATCATCGGTATCAGCGTCAGCTGGATCTGTTTCATCTCCGGTCGAAGCAATTCCATCTACCCCGAGGGCTTCTGCTTCATTCGTGAGGCCATCATTATCACAATCATCAGTTGGTAATCCAACATTCGGATCGCAAGAGTTCAACGGATCTGTGCCATTATCTATTTCATCTCCATCATTGATGCCGTCATCATCTGTATCAGCATCTATAGGATCAGTACCCGCATTGGTTTCTTCATCATTCGTCAAACCATCGTTATCACAATCATTTGATCCAAGTGCAAGTGGATCGGGATCACATGAATCAAGTGGATCTGAACCTCCGTTGACTTCATCTCCATCATTCAATCCGTCTGCATCGGTATCAGGATTTAATGGATCTGTTCCGATATTGATTTCGTCATCAGCAAGAAGACCGTCGTTGTCGCAATCAGTAGTTCCTGTTGATTGTAAAATTGGATCGCATATATCGAGAGGATCGGAATCATTGTTTACTTCAGTTCCATCATCAATTCCGTCATCATCTGTATCGCTATCTTCAGGATCAGTGCCCAGATTGTTTTCTTCATCAACTGTTAATCCATCATTGTCACAATCATTCGTTCCCAGAGCGAGGGGATTTGGATCGCAAGGATCAAGAGGATTCGATGTGCCATTTACTTCGTCTCCATCATTGATTCCATCATCATCGGTATCTGAATCAGCAGGATTGGTTTCATCTCCTGTAGAAGCGATTCCATCTTCACCAAGATCTTCGGCTTCATTTGTCAAGCCATCGTTATCGCAGTCATCCGTTGGAAGGCCGGCATTCGGATCGCAAGGGTTCAATGGGTCAGAACCTCCAGTCACTTCATCGCCATCATTTATTCCGTCATCGTCGGTATCTGCATCTGAAGGATCAGTACCTAATGTATTTTCAATATCAGCAGTAAGGCCATCGGAATCACAGTCTGTGGTAGCTACAGCTCCTGCATTTGGATCGCAAGGATCCAATGGGTCTGTTCCATTATTTACCTCATCGCCGTCATTGATGGCATCACCATCCGTATCAGGATTGTTGTTGTCTGTTCCTGCGAGAATTTCATCTGCATTGGTCAATCCATCCTGATCGCAATCATTTGTAGAAACAGCGTTGATATCCGGATCACATGGATTTAAAGGATTGGATCCGGCAGTCACTTCATCACCGTCATTCAAGCCATCACCATCTGTATCGGGGTTGGTATTGTCTGTTCCTGCAATAGTTTCACCAGCATTGTCTAATCCATCATTGTCGCAATCATTTGTTGCAAGTGCATTGATATTTGGATCACAAGGGTTGAGTGGATCTGTTCCGCCATTTACTTCATTACCATCGTTGATTCCATCGCCATCTGTATCTGGATTTGTGTTATCAGTTCCGGCAAGAATTTCACCAGCATTGTCAAGGCCATCGTTATCACAGTCATTAGTTAAAAGTGCGTTGATGTTCGGATCACAAGGATTCAGCGGGTCTGTTCCGAAAATGTCTTCTTCATCATTCGTCAAACCATCGCCGTCACAATCATTTGTTCCAATAGCAAGACAATCACCAACTGTAATTAATACATCTGCCTGATCACATTCTCCATCAGCATCACAAATTGTATAGGTAATGATTACATCTGCATTTGATCCTGAATCTGGTGTGAAGTCAATGGTGTCATCGGTAGGATCATTTGGTGTTCCATTGTTATTTACAGAAGCAGTTCCGGAAGAGGTGAAAAGAATTACGATCTCACCTGTTGAAGGACCATTTAATCCGAAGTCATCATTATCAAGTACTAAAATGTTGACTGGTGTATCAAGTGGAGTTGAGGCTGAATCGTCATTGGCTGTGGGTTGACCACAATCAGGGCCAACGAGAGGATCACATGCATCGAGCGGGTCTGTATTGCCCGTTACTTCATCCCCATCATTTATTCCATCGCCATCTGTGTCTGGATTGGTATTGTCAGTTCCGGCAAGAATTTCTCCTGCATTGTCTAATCCATCATTGTCACAATCATTCGTTGCAAGTGCATTGATGTTTGGATCACATGGATTGAGTGGATCAGTTCCGCCATTTACTTCGTCTCCATCGTTTATTCCGTCTCCATCTGTATCTGGATTTGTGTTGTCAGTTCCGGCTAAAATTTCTCCTGCATTATCAAGTCCGTCATTATCGCAATCGCTGGTTGCAAGAGCATTGATATTTGGATCACAAGCGTCGAGTGGATCTGTATTACCGCTCACTTCTGCTCCATCATTTAAACCATCGCCATCAGTGTCGGGGTTTGTATTATCAGTACCTGCCAATAATTCTCCTGCGTTATCAAGTCCATCATTGTCGCAATCGTTAGAAGCAAGAGCATTAATATTTGGATCACATGGATCATTAGGATCAGTTCCATTGTTGTTTTCATCAAGATTTGAAATTCCATCACCATCGCTGTCAACTGCTCCTGATGTTACAACGATTGTAAGTATCGCAGTGTCGCATTCATTGGATGGATCACATACCTGATATGTGATCGTTTCAGTTCCGATGAAAGTGTCATCCGGATCGTAGTTGAATGATCCATCCGAATTGAAAGTGAGATTTCCATTGTCTGCGCCATCAATGACTGAGTAGGTGAGTACATCACCATCGACATCACTGTCGTTGCCGGACACCGAACCGTTGAGCGTTAAGTTATTTGCAATTGAGACATTGTCATCACCTGCAACTGGTGCGTCATTTATTGCATTGATGGTAATTTCAACAGTGGCAGTGTCACACAACAAGGCGTCGCATACTTCATAGGTGATGGTTTCTATTCCGAAATAATCTTGATCCGGAGTGTAATCAAATGTGCCATCACTATTGAGATTGAATGTTCCGTTTAATGCTCCGGTGATATAGGTATACGTAAGAACATCACCATCAACATCAGAATCATTTGATGATACAACGTCATTCAAAATGGTGTCTTCATCAGTTGTATAAGTGTCGTCTCCTGCAACCGGAGCATCGTTCACCGGATTCACGGTGACAGTGATTGTGCCTTCATTCGAAGTAGCACCGCCATTGTCATCAATTGTATAGGTGATGGTAGCTGATCCGTTATAGTCATTAGCAGGAACAAATGTCAAATCTCCGGAAGAAGTGTCCACTGTCCAGGTGCCAAAGCTGTTTGTAAATGTTGTTTGCTGGCCTGCTGTATTCGGATCAAGATCAATGCTAGCAACATCCACATTACCGTCTGCATCGGTGTCATTGCCGTCAATGTCAGAAATGATGAGTGTTGTGTCTTCGTCTGTCGTGCCGTTATCATTGTTCGCAACCGGAATCAGATTTGGACAAAGGAATGTATCCGAAGGATCTGTATTCAGAATGGTGATTTCATTATTGAGGAGTGCATTCGGAATGATTGCTTTCATCACTTCACTACGCACACCATTTTTACTTGGGAAATAAATGCGCACATATATTTCCTGCGCAGGATTGACACCACCAAAATGGAAAACCGGATTGCCGAATGTTCCATATCCTTCGCCAGCTGCAAGATTCAACAGAGGCGATATCCGATTGTTGTTGCAATCAAAAAGCGCAGCAGTTGCACCATTGGCGACTGAAGAAGAAGAACCATTATTCCACAATGCATGTACACGCAGGTAATTGTTATTGTCAGTATTGTTTTGCCAGAGCTGATTTGTGAGCGTTGCCATCGCCACATATAAATCAAGGTCACCGTCATTATCGTAATCGATGAACGACGCACCCTGTGCATTTCCGGCCGGATTGATATTGCTGTTAACTGGCGAATCAGGACGACTGAAAGTCATGGTTGTGGCATCGTCATTCACGAAAAGATAGCTTTCTGTGTGAACATTTGCAAGGAAGAGATCTATGTCACCGTCATTGTCGACGTCACCGGCAGTGCATCCATCAATTGTTGCGACACTCAAATCGATTCCTGAAGAAAGGGATGGTTCGCCCGTTGCAACAAATACTCCATTGTCGTTTCTCCAAATCTGATTGGTAGCATTATCGGCCCAGAAGAGATCCAGATCTCCATCGGAGTCAAAGTCTGCCCAACAAACACCACCTTTGTTTGAATTGCTCGCGCCTTCATTAAATGCATTTGCAGTAAAAGTTCCATCTCCGTTATTTCTGAAAATATCTGCGCCTGTTCCTCTTCGAACACACAGATCAACAAAACCGTCGTTGTCAAAATCGCCGGCTGCTGCATAGTCTCCATCAGTGCCTCCAATCGGAAGACCCGTTGCAGCATTGCTCACCTGACTGAATACACCAGTTCCATCATTGCTTAATATGTCTACACCAAATGCATGATTATCCACGACAATATCAAGATCGCCGTCATGATCATAATCAATCGTAAGCAAACCTTCAGAGTTGATTCCACCTGTCATCGAGTTGATGGATTGGTTGGCGCTTTGAGATCCATTTCCAAAACTATACGGAGGAGAAGCGGATGGTCCTTTGTTCAACCAGATCTGAATGCGGTTGAATGCATTCACAGCGAAATCCATATAACCATCGTTATTAAAATCTCCCGCAATGGCGCTTCTTTCCTTGGTTGAATTATCTAATCCTGCAGCATGAGATGCAGTCACATTTGTGAATGTAATAGCATCATTTGAAAAGTAGATTTGATTGTTGATTGTGTTATCTGAAGAGTTAGCTACGAGGTCAAGAAATCCGTCATTGTTGAAGTCAGCCCAACAGAATCCTCCCTCTTTGGAGCCGTTCATAAACATGCCAACATTTGGTGTTACATTACAAAAAGTCTCTGTGCAATCAGCGTAGTCGAGTAGGGTAATGGATTCAATAAACACAGACGTATCCCATGCTTCATCACCGACATCGGCGAGTGCAAATTTGAGGTGGTAGGTGACACCAGGAGTTAATTCTACACTGGCAGTAAGTTTCATGGTAAGACCATCCATTTCGCAGAAGATTGGACCTGGAGTTCCATCATTGTTATTGATGAAATATGCGCTATTTGTCAGAATGCAAGGAGTGCCATCTGCAAACGCACCTGCAGTTCCGTTGTTAACTGTATTTACTGCTATTGGTAAATCACTCGCGGGTGCAACTGCAAAATTTTTCGTGTAGGCAAAGTCACCACCAGAGATAAAAAATCCGAAGGCATCATTGAATTGCGAACACACGTATTCTGGATATTCATCAGATCCGAATTGATAGTTGATCTGCAGTCCTTTTGCGGGACCTGTCACCATCACGTCAAATTCAAAGATGACCACATCATGTGTTGCGCCTGGATCAATCAATAAAAGATCAGGATCAGAATAACTGCTGTTCGGACCTAATGAAATGTCACTGTTATTGTTGGAAGTAAACACTTCAGTGACATCTGAACACGCCATTACAAATGCGCTGTCGATCTGAAAATTTGCACCGGCAATACCATTGCTGAAAAGCCCGAATTGCGAAGATGTTCCTGATGTAAAAACAGGATTCGTAATTGTTATTCCGGGGCCGGCAAGTTTATTTGCAACATCAGTTGCTGTGGGATTGGTGCTAAAAGTTGCCTGAGTGTATCCAGCTATCACAGACAACGTGAACGCTGCAAACAGTAGAGATTTCTTCATCATAAATGAGATAAAATTTGGGACGGTTCTTTTCCAATGGATGGAATAAGTCACACTCCGCAAATGAATTGCTTTTCACGAATCCAGAATGATTGGTTTTGGAAATTCTCTAACAGTAAGTTGTTTATTGAACAGTATTTAGGAATAAGGATGGCGCTATCATTCAGAATTTATGATGGTTCATGATCAAAATCAAACTAATTTGGCGATATGGATTCGAAAGAGAAAATGAATGGAATTTCGATCGCTGAGATGCAACAAATCGTCGACACCTGGATCAAGACAACTGGAGTTCGTTATTTCAACGAACTTACGAATATGGCAATGCTCACCGAGGAGGTAGGAGAAGTTGCACGCATTATTGCGCGGCGATATGGCGAACAAAGTGAAAAGGAATCCGACAAAGAAAAAGATCTCGGAGATGAGATTGCAGATGTGTTGTGGGTGCTTACCTGCCTGGCCAATCAGACAGGCGTTGATCTCGAAGAGGCATTTAAAAGAAACATCGAAAAAAAGAATGCACGTGATTCAGATCGCCATTTGAAGAATGACAAATTGAAAAGTTGAGGTTGTTGGGCTTCGGTAAAAAAATATTGAAACTTTGATTGAAGGAACTTCAAATCATTCAATACTTCACCATCGTCGGATCTACTTCTTCGATCCAGGCCAGAATTCCGCCTTCCAACGTATAAAGATTCTTCATTCCGGTTTTCTGTTCCAGTGCATGAACTACAGCAGATGATCTTTTTCCGGATTTGCAATGGATCACAACAGGAATGTCTTTTTTGATGTCATCCAGGTGGGTAAATATTTCGGACATCACTATATTTTCTCCACCGATGGTGCATGTTTCAACTTCGTACAATTCTCGGATATCAATGAGTTGATGAGGTTTGCCACTCATTTTCCACTCATTAAGTTCAACAGCGTTGATACTCTTCATGATACTTCGTCTAGTGATTGTATTAAGCCTTGTAACGGGTTGAGATTTCTTCGGGTTGAAAATCAAAAAATGTATCTCCACGCAATCCAATTCTCAGACACTCAAGCGGAATCACTTCATTTTCGGCAATGTTGCCCAGGTTGACATTCGCACCGAATTGTTTGATGAAATAAACTTGCTGTGGCTTCTTCGGTGCTTCCCAAAGAATATCTTCTGATTTCACATTCTTGATAATCTTGTTGATCAACATTACGTGAGCTTGACCATTCGGACGATAAATCCCAACAGTGCCACTCTCCCTTGCTTCGGCGATCACTTTCCAGCTTCCTGCCTGAAGTTCTGTTTGCATCATTTTGATCCAACGTGTCGGTGAAATCAGAATGCCTTCTTCTTTTGAACCTACTTCTGAAAGTACGCGGTAGTTTTTTGCGTATTCACGGATGATGTTGCACTTAATGTCGTGAGGAAGCACCATGCTACCATCGGATATTTCCACAGTATCAAGTCCGAGACCATCGATATATTTTTTGTAGTCATCCATCTGACCTCGCACATAAAATGCTTCAAACAAAGTGCCTCCGACATACACACGAATATTTGCTTTCTGATAAAGTTTGACTTTTTCTTTGACGTTTGGAGCAAAAGCAGAGGTTCCAAAACCTAGTTTCACGATGTCGACCTGTTCAGCAGCGCTATCAATAAGATCTTCCGCCTGACGAATGCTCAGGCCTTTGTCCATTACCATGGTAATGCCGTGCTGACGTTCCTTTTTAGTTCGGTCAGGTAGGTTTTTTAGTTTAAAATTCATGTAGTATAGAAATTGTCGTAGCCTGCAAATATGCTAAAAAACAGGCTGCATCGGTGCAAGTCTTCTTACAGCAACGACAGATTCATAAAGAGATGACTGAAATTACGATGATTTTTTTCCAGCCGTAGCCGACAATTCAATGAAAAGAAGGTTATTCTTTATTTCAGGATAGTAATCTTCCAGTTCTTTAAGCCCTTCTGAATCGTTGGCTGCCATTCTGGTCAACAATTCTTCTGCTTCAGCGATTTTACCACCCTGCATGAGGTAGGCAACCTTTCTGAATCCGATTTCATGACTTTGTGGACAACGCTGCCAGCCGGTGTTCAATACCTCCATGGCCTTCTCAGGATTTCCATTCAGCATAAATATATCAGAGTAATCGAGCCAGAGATCTTCATTATCCGGAAATCTTAAAATGATGGATTCGCCGATAGCTTCTGCCTCGTCAATCCGTCCGAGCTTTTTTAGAAATTCCATTTGGAAGAGGTAATAATCGGAGTTGTCAGGTTCCAATCCGATGGCGCGTTCGATGAACGTCAAACCATCCATCGTTTTTTCTAACAGATCCATCGCGATTCCCATTCCGAGGTATGCATCGGCATAAAACTCATCGAGCTGAATACTCTTTCTGTAATAAAAAAGCGCTTTGTCATACTCGTTCATTTTCTCAAAACACTCACCGATGTGGCAGTAGACAGGCGCCTGCGGTTGCTCAAAGGCATAGGTTTCTTTGAATATCTGAACTGCTTCCTGATACCGCTCCATTTTAAAAAGGGTATGTGCCTTATTATAATACGCAGGTGTAAAATCTTCTTGAATGGCAATGCACAAATCGTATGAGTCCAGAGCATCCTCCAACTGACTTAATTTTTGATAGGCATTTCCGACATTGTACCAGGCAGGAAAACTAAAAGGATGCTTCTCGATGAATGCAAGATAATATTGCAATG
>JANOVT010000380.1:0-13082 GCA_031417525.1 Flavobacteriales bacterium
ACCGGACAACAGTGATTTATAATTGATAATTATTGCCGGGTTATCTTCGCCCTGTCAAAATTAATCCCCAACGCATGAGCATCTCCCGCCAATCCATCATCGACGCTTTATCCAATGTAGTTGAACCAGATCTGAAGAAGGACATTGTCACATTGAATCTGGTGAAAATTCTGGATGTGAAAGACCAGTTGATTTCATTGGAAGTGAAGGTGAGCAATCCGGCAATGCATAGCAAAATGCGCATGCGTGAGGCTTGTGAATTTGCTATTCAGCGGGTGTTGGGTAAAGAATGGAAAGTAGAATGTGATGTCATTCCCATCAGTGGAGACGACCGACAAGGTGAGTTGCGAAAAGTTTTACCCGGAGTAAAAAACATCATAGCAGTAGCATCTGGTAAAGGTGGAGTAGGTAAAAGCACCGTCAGTTCGAATTTGGCCGTAGGTCTTGCCAAACGGGGTTACAGCGTCGGACTTCTCGATGCCGATATCTATGGTCCTTCCGCACCGACCATGTTTGATTTAGTCCATGACAAACCGAAAGTAAAAGATTATGATGGCAAGAGTTTGCTTGAGCCGATAGAACAATATGGTGTGAAAGTATTGTCGATCGGATTTTTTGCAGAAGTGAATCAGGCTGTTGTATGGCGCGGCCCCATGGCTACAAAAGCACTCAATCAATTGGTGAACGATGCTCACTGGGGACCACTCGATTACCTCATCATCGACTTACCTCCGGGAACAGGCGATGTGCATCTTTCCATTGTACAGTCTATTCCTTTGAATGGCGTGGTGATCGTGAGTACACCACAAACAGTGGCCCTGGCTGATGCGCGCAAAGGAGTAGGCATGTTTCAACTGCCTGCCATCAATATTCCCATTCTTGGTCTCATTGAGAATATGGCATGGTTTACACCGGAAGAATTACCTGACAGTAAATACTATCTTTTCGGAAAGGAAGGTGCCATGCACCTTGCAGAAGAATTGAAAATTCCATTTCTTGGACATTTGCCACTGATCCAAAGCATTCGCGAAGCGGGCGATGCCGGACGTCCGGCAGTATTGCAGGAAGGAACAAAGGTTTCTGAAGTATGGAACGAAATCCTCAATAACTTTGAGCGAGAAATCCGAATGCTCCCATTTCGTAAAAAGGAGCAAGCAACCACAGGAGTAACACAGTAAGCATGGTGAACAAAGAACTCTTCGATAAAGTAAATGCATCACTTGAAAGCATTCGTCCATACCTGGAAGCGGATGGCGGGAATATTACACTTCTGGAAGTGACCAGCGATCTCACTGCTCGCGTTGAATTACTCGGCGCATGCCGCAGTTGTTCTATGAGTGTGATGACGATGAAAGCCGGTGTAGAAGGCGCGATCCGCGCTGCGGTGCCTCAGATCAGATCGGTGGAAGCGGTGAATATGCCGTGATATAATGGAGAATTGAGAATGGGGCGAAGTTTAGTTTTTTTTCGAAATAAATTTGGCCAGTTCGAATCAGAGTTGGACATTCTCACTTCTCACTTCTAACTTCTCACTTCTCCATTATCCATGCACCACTGCCAGCTTCACCTTCAGCCCATCCAACTCAACCGCTAGTTTGATCTGACATCCCAGTCTTGAATTACTTTTTACGAAAAATGCCTGGTCGAGCATGGCTTCTTCATCATCGCTGCGATCGGGTAGCTGGTGTTCAGAAATCACATACATGTGGCATGTAGCACACATAGCCATTCCTCCGCAAGTGCCTTCTACCGGCAATTCATAGCTCTTGCAGAGCTCCATCATATTCATATTCATATCCGTGGGAGCCTCCAGTTGATGCTCCGTTCCTTCTCTGTCTACGACCGTTATATTGATGATATGATCCATAGTTCTGTTTTTTTGCAGCTTGCTGCCATTGGACGCAGAGTGCACAATGGGGCAAAGTTACGCAAAGATTAAAATGCACTTGCGCTATGATTGGTTCCAATTCTTTGCGAATCTTTGCTCCTAAGTCGTGCTCTGCGTCGAATAGCAGCTTGCTGCAACGAACTATCAAAAGCCGGTGACACCATTTACCGTGGTGTATTTCAATACATAGTTTTTATCCGGATAGATTCTTTTGAAAGCACTTTGCACCATCAATGTGGCTTCATGGAATCCGCAAAGAATCAATTTCAATTTTCCGGGATAGGTATTGATATCACCAATGGCATAGATACCGGGAATATTCGTGCTGTAATCGAGCGTATTTACTTCAATGGAATTTTTATCGATGTTCAATCCCCAATCCGCCAGTGGTCCAAGCTTTGGTGACAAACCAAAAAGCGGCAACCAATGATCGGTTTCAATCACTTTTTCACCCTCCGATTCGGAAGACACAATGATCGAATCCAGTGAAGTACCACCGTTTAATCCAATCACTTCCGCATCGGTAATGAGTTTGATTTTTCCGGCTGCAGCCATGTCCATCACTTTCTGAACGCTATCGGGATGTCCTCGAAAACTTTTGCTTCGGTGAATCAAGGTCACATCAGTGGCAATGCCATTGGCTAGAAAGATCGACCAGTCGAGTGCACTATCGCCTCCTCCGCTAATGACGATTTTTTTTCCTTTATAAAAATTCGGATCACGAACTATGTATTCAATGCCTTTGTCTTCAAATTCCGAAATATTTGCAATGGGTGGTTTGCGGGGTTCAAAACTGCCAAGTCCGCCAGCGATTGCCACCACAGGTGCTTTGTGTATCGTTCCACGCGAAGTAGTGACGATAAACTTTCCGTCGTCCGTTTTCTCAAACGATTCGCACCGTTCACCCAGAGTAAACCCAGGCTTGAAAGGTTCTGCCTGCTTGAGTAGATGTGTCACCAGATCACCCGCCAGCACTTCCGGAAAACCGGGAATATCGTAGATAGGTTTCTTCGGATAAATCTCGGTGAGTTGTCCGCCTGCTTGTGGCAGCGCATCAATGAGGTGACAACGCAGCTTTAATAAACCGGCTTCAAACACTGTGAACAAGCCACATGGACCCGCTCCGACAATAATAATATCTGTTTCTATCATGAATTCCTTGCTAAAAAAACCGTGCGAAGATAGGGGAGGGCGGGGCTAACATTTTGTGAGGTTTGTCACATGAAGCGAGCAAGCGTGATTAGCGTGTAGGCGTGATAACAACGAAGATTGCATTCGGTTCATTCACTTGTAGCAGATCATAAATAAGAACATAATTCGCAGGTCATCACGCTAACACGCTAAACACGCTTTCACGCTTTGCAATCAGTTTATCTTACTTTAGTCCTCTAATCTTAATCAACCTTTTATGAAAAAAAATCTACTTTGCATTTTGGCATTCGCGTTTTGTGGCATGATGGCTTTGGGTCAATGCACTGATGGCCGTTACCGCGATTTTATTTTTTCTGATTTTGAATTGACATCCGACGTCCAGTACGGCAGCAATTTGAATGAAGATGGTTCAACAGAAAATCTGATGATGGATATATACGAACCAGCAGGCGATGTTGAAATTGGTCGACCTGTTGTGGTGCTATGTCATGGAGGATATTTTCTAGGAGGTGACAAAGCAGGAGTAGATATGGTGGATATGTGTCAGGACCTTGCGAAGATGGGTTATGTGGTCGCTTCGATCAATTATCGAATCGGAATTCCAATTGCTGTGCCGCTTGAAGTTCCTTATGGTCAAGCTGTTGTTCGCGCTGTGCAAGACCTTCGCGCCGCTATTCGATGGTTTAGAAAAGATGCTGCAGAAAACGGCAATACTTACAGTGTAAATCCCGAACAGATTTATGTGGGCGGTGCTTCAGCAGGTGGATTTATGGCACTGCATCACGCGTATTTTGACGACAGCGATATTCCTGCCTGGCTTGATATGACTGGCACAGGGCTGACAGGTGGTTTCGAAGGTGAAAGTGGTAATGCCGGATATTCCTCGGATATCAATGCGATCTTCAGTGTTTCAGGAGCGCTTGGAGATGTGGAATGGATTGACGTCGATGATACTACTCCTGCTTGTTTGTTTCATGGTGATAATGACCAGACGATAACCATCGACTCAGGCATGTTTGTATTGTTCAATATTTTAGACGTGACTGAAATTGATGGCAGTAATCCCATCAGTGCCAGAATGGATGAACTTGGTATTGAACATTGTTATCATATAACACAAGATGGCGGTCATGTTCCTTATTTGGGAAATGCTGCGGTCTATGATACCACTTTGTCCATCCTCACGAATTTCCTTTCACATTACATCTGTGGTGTGGAGCTGGATTGTGAATACAGAACCATTACGGGTGTTGGTGTATTAGAATTTTCAGAGACCGGTTTGTTTCCAAATCCTTGTATGGCGGGTGATCTGATTCGTTTCAAAAAAGCATACAACAATTCAAATGTTGTGTTGTCTGATATGAATGGAAGAACGATTCAAACTAGCCTTTTGAATGGTTCAGCAATGAGAATCCCGGCGGGAATTGCTGAGGGCATTTATCTGATCAAGATAGAAAGCGGTGAAGTTTTTCGGTTAGTGGTAGAATAATTATTAACCACAGAGTATCACAGAGTCTAACACAGAGTTGCACAGAGTATTGATAAGAAATTTATTGAACTCCGTGCTACTCTGCGCGACTCTGCGGTTAAATAATTTTTCATCCGAAAATGGTATCATGCATCAGATCACCCGACTCAATAAGTTTTTTGAGATGAGGATGGGTGCGTGCTGTATTCGTGAGTTGTATATGCCCCATGTGGTGACAATCTGTTCCAATGAAACTGATCATACCATGATCGATGAGTCGTTCCGAAACTCGCCTGGTATCAGGTCCGTACTGTCCTGTCAAACTGTTGATGTTAAGTTGCAGCAACACGTCTTTATCCAACATACTTTCATATTTCGCAAAATCTCGGTGCCAGTAGTCATAGCGCTCCGGGTGTGCGAGAATAGGAGTGTAGCCCGCCAGTCTCATGTTGAAGATCGCTCTGCCAAGATTCACATTTTCAGCCGCGAATGAGATTTCAAATAGCACGTATTTTTTAGTGCCGAACGTGAGGAGCTTCTGTTCTTCTATTTGTTGCTCGAAATGTTCGTCGCAATAATATTCCGCTGCGGCTTCGATCTCCACATTGATTTCCCGACGCTTCAATTCTTCTCGAACAAGTGCCAGTTTATCATGGATAATTTCCGGCGTGTTTTTATACATGTCCCAAAAAATGTGCGGCGTGGTGACAAATTTCTGATAACCCAACTCCTGTAAATGAAGAATAAGTTGAATAGATTCTTCGATGGTAACCGCACCATCATCAATACCAGGCAAGAGATGGCTGTGCATGTCCACACCAATCAATGACAAATCAACAGGCTTAATTTTTTTCCTGCTCGCTTCCGGTTTCCATTTGCTAAAAAAGCCCATTCTCTCCTCTTTGTATAGCGGCTGATCTGTGTAAACCAACCATCTCTATTATTTTGAATCTTGAATCCTTTGAATTTTTGAATCTTCCCATCCTCTAATCCTCTAATCCTGCTCCGTATTGTTTTTCGTAGTAGCCCAGATATTCACCTGAAGTTACATTCGTCAACCAGTTTTCGTTTGCCAGATACCAGTCAATGGTCTGCGATAATAATAATTCAAATGGTTGAGTTGGTTCCCATCCCAATTCGTTTTTCAATTTTGATGAATCAATTGCATAACGCGCGTCGTGGCCTGGACGATCAGTGACGTAGGTGATGAGTTGTTCGCTTTCACCAGCACTTCGTCCTAGTTTTTCGTCCATCAATTTACAAAGCAATCTCACAAGCTCAATGTTTTTCCACTCGTTATTGCCGCCGACACAGTACGTCTCTCCATTTTTTCCTTTATGAAAAATGACATCGATGGCGCGCGCATGATCATCTACCCACAGCCAGTCGCGTATGTTTTCACCTTTGCCATAAACGGGAAGTGCCTTTTTGTTTTTGATATTGTGAATCATCAACGGAATCAACTTTTCCGGGAAATGATGACTGCCATAATTGTTGCTGCAATTGGAAATGGTGACCGGCAATCCATAGGTGTGATGAAATGCGCGCACGAGATGATCACTGGAAGCTTTGCTGGCACTATAAGGACTGCGCGGATCATACGCAGTTGTTTCTGAAAATCTTCCTTCTTTGCCAAGTGAACCAAAAACTTCGTCCGTACTGACATGGTGAAATCTTTTTCCTTCAAAATTTCCCTTCCAGATTTCCAGTGCGGCATTCAACAAATTTGATGTACCTACAATATTGGTTTGAATAAAAGCGTCAGGACCGGAAATGCTTCGGTCTACATGACTTTCAGCGGCGAGGTGAATGACTCCATCAAATCTTTCTTCCGCAAATAGCCGGAGGAGAAAAGCTTTGTCGTTGATGTCACCACGAATAAATGTATAGTTCGGTTTATTTTGAACGTCCAGAAGATTCGCAAGATTGCCGGCATACGTCAGTTTGTCAAGATTGTAAATCCGATACTCAGGATAAGCATTAACCAATCGTCTGACAACATGAGAACCAATAAAACCGGCACCGCCTGTAACGAGAATTTTCATTGTGGCAAAGGTAAGACGTTCCGTGTTTCTAGTTTCTTGTTTCTAGTTTGACCTCCAATCGAATGGCATTGAAAATGAGCATGTATTCACAAGCGATCGGATAATTGTGCAACAATCAGCGAAAAAATAAAGTAATTGGTATGGTAGCCCTCAAATTTGGCGTCGAATAAAAATGACTTATGATCGATTATACAAATTGTACGCTTGAGCAGGTAGCTGTGCATGTCGTTGGGAACAAAACAAACGGTGAGGAGCTAAAGCTTTCGAAAACTCCATTAGATGTGGAGGATGAAAAGATTCGCTCGATGCTCTTCAAATTTTTTCTGAGCCCATTCATCGCTCCTGAATTTCATGCCTTTACTTTCAGCAATGGAGACTTTACCATGAATCCGGTGTTCACTTTTTCAGATCAGATTTTTGAATCGTCTAAGTCGTTGCACAAACAATCTGTGAATCTGGCAAAACATCTTTTTGAATTGTCATTACATCCGCAGATTAAAGCAGGCGATTTATTTGTCGCCTATTTCGCAGGCGTCAGTATTGACGGCTATAAAATGAACGCTGTCGGCATTTTTAAATCCGAAAATCGCCAGGAATTCTTGAAGGTTGCAAGTGAAGGCAATGAATTTTCTGTTCAGCATTTGGATGGAATCAATATTGAAAAATTGGACAAGGGCTGTCTGATTCTGAATACAGAAAAGGAAAGTGGTTTCAAAGTGTGTATTCTGGATCGTTCGAACAAAGCTTCGGAAGCCCAGTTCTGGAAAGATTCCTTTCTTCAACTCAAACCACGTAATGATGACTTTCACCGCACAAAGGCGTTTTTGGATGTCACGAAAAATTACGTCACCAAACAAATGACCGAGGATTTTGAAGTAACCAAAACAGACCAAATCGACTTATTAAATCGCTCGGCAGACTATTTCAAAACCCATGAAAGTTTCGACAAAAAAGAATTTGAAGAAGAGGTTCTGCAGGACACGGGTATGATCAAATCGTTTCGACAATTCGACAAGCAGTACCGCGAAGAAAATGATATCGAAGCTGTGGATGATTTCGAAATCTCCCCTCAGGCAGTCAAAAAACAAATGAAGATTTTCAAGAGTGTATTAAAGCTGGATAAAAACTTTCACATATATATTCATGGCAACACCGAACTCATCGAGCAAGGCGTGGAGAAGGACGGACGGAAGTTTTATAAGATTTATTTCAAAGAGGAAAAATGAGAATTAATGGAGAATGGAGAATGTAGAATGGAGAATTGAGCGAAGTTTATGTTTTTCTTCGAAATAAATTTGGCCCAATCGAATCAGAGTTGGACATTCTCAATTCTCAATTCTCAATTCTCCATTCTGATTAGAGGCTCCAATAACTCAACTCCTTAATCTTCCCACGATAAAGTCCTTTCACATCGATGAGAGCGCCTTTGCCTTCGCGTAGAAGTGATTTGAAAAAAGCCTCATCGAGTTCGAGATATTCTTTATGTGAAACACCGAGGATGATCGCATCATAAGCGCCTTTTGTCGGCTCAGCTAATAAACCGAAACCATATTCGTGATGCAGTTCATCACTGTCGGCATGCGGATCGACAACATCAACGTGAACGCTGAACGATTCCAACTCGCGGATGACATCCACAATTTTGGAATTACGGACGTCACTCACATTTTCTTTGAAGGTAGCACCCATCACAAGCACTTTGGATTCAAGCGCATTGCGACCTTGTTCCAGAATTTTCTTCACGGTTTGTTTGCCGACATAAAATCCCATGCTGTCATTTACATAACGAGCACTGCTGATCACTTTGCTGTGATAGCCGATTTTTTTAGCTTTATAAACGAGGTAATATGGATCGACACCAATGCAGTGACCGCCTACAAGTCCGGGAGTGAATGGAAGGAAATTCCATTTTGTCTGGGCACTGGCGAGCACATCATAGGTATTGATGCCCATTTTATTCATGATGATAGAAAGTTCATTGATCAACGCAATGTTCACATCACGCTGTGTGTTCTCAATCACTTTACTTGCTTCTGCAACTTTGATACTTGCTGCGCGGTGCGTACCTGCATCAACCACCAGTTCGTAGGTTTTACCAATCTCATCCAATGATTCAGCATCACAACCGGATACAACTTTGATGATGGAGCGGATCGTATGTTTTTTATCACCCGGATTGATTCTCTCCGGAGAGTAGCCTACTTTAAAATCAGTCGTCATTTTCAAACCTGAAAGATCTTCGAGAATGGGCACACAATCGTCTTCTGTGCAGCCGGGATAAACGGTGGACTCATACACGACATAGTCTCCTTTTTTAAGCACTTGACCAACCGTGCGTGACGCTGAAAGCACCGGACCGAGGTCAGGAAGATTGAGATGATTGATTGGAGTCGGAACGGCGATGATGAAAAAGTTGACATCCCGCAAATCTTCCAAATTGGCTGTGAAATGAATATCACAACCATCAAAAGCGGATCGATCGAGTTCTTGCGATGGATCTTCGTGATTGCGCATCATGTCCACACGTTTCTGGTTGATGTCAAATCCAACCACTTTTACTTTTCTCGCAAATTCAAGCGCAATCGGAAGCCCTACATATCCGAGTCCGATCACTGCAAGTTTTGCTTCTTTTTTTATCAATCTGTCGTAAATCATAATCACT
This sequence comes from Flavobacteriales bacterium, assembly GCA_031417525.1. Lineage (GTDB taxonomy): Bacteria > Bacteroidota > Bacteroidia > Flavobacteriales_D > Sanyastnellaceae > JAIBBG01. The sequence goes on from JANOVT010000380.1 coordinate 9,216, forward strand.
TTATTTGTTTTGAACTCCGTGACCCTAAGGAACTATTCCTCTCTAGTCACTTTGCCTTCGTTGATCACATATATTTCTCCCGTTTCTGGGCAAATTGCTTTATCTGTTTTATCAAAAATGAGTTTGTTTCCGTTGCGTGAAACCCAGCCCAGATGTTGTGAAGGATTGCCGACAACCACTGCAAAGTCATCCACTTCTTTTGTGACAACAGCTCCAGCACCGATGAGTGCATAGGAACCAATGTTGTTACCGCAAACAATGGTCGCATTCGCACCGATACTTGCACCTTTTTTTACCAATGTCTTTCTGAATTCTTCTTTTCTGGAGATGGCACTTCTCGGATTGATCACATTTGTAAATACACAAGATGGTCCGAGAAATACATCGTCTTCACATATTACTCCGGTGTAGACTGAAACATTGTTCTGCACTTTCACATTTTTCCCAAGTACAACTCCTGGCGCAATGACTACGTTTTGCCCAAGGTTACAATCCTCTCCAATCACACTATCGCGCATCACATGACTAAAATGCCAGATTTTGGTGCCCTTTCCGATGGAGCAACCTTCGTCAATGACAGCAGTGGTATGTGCGAAATAATCCAATTTGATCAATTATAAATTATTAATTATCAATTATCAGGGAGTAAAAGTTTTTCCAGGTATTCAAATTTTGATTGCTATAATTTATAATTCATAATTGATAATTAGTAATTATCTCGTGTATTTCGCAAAATCCTTGTGCTCCACCTTCGTCAATTCGTCCTGTGAAAGCGAGCGGAAATAATCATAGGTGATTTTTAGTCCTTCACTGCGATGCACTTTTGGTTCCCAGTTCAATAATTGTCTGGCAAGTGTAATGTCCGGTTGTCTTTGTTTTGGATCGTCCACAGGAAGATCGCGGTAAATCACTTTTTGTGACGTTCCTGTCAATTTGATGATTTCTTCTGCAAAATCACTGATGCTGATTTCATCCGGATTACCAATGTTCACAGGTGAGGAATAATCGCTGTGCAGCAATCTGTAGATTCCTTCTACCAGATCATCGACATAGCAAAACGACCTGGTTTGTGAACCGTCGCCGAAAATGGTAAGGTCTTCACCGCGCAAGGCCTGACCGATAAACGCAGGTAAAACTCGACCGTCGTTGAGTCGCATGCGAGGACCGTATGTATTAAAAATGCGCACTATGCGTGTCTCAAGTCCGTGGAATGTGTGGTACGCCATGGTCATCGCTTCCTGAAATCTCTTTGCTTCATCATAAACGCCACGGGGACCAACGGGATTTACATTGCCCCAATAGGTCTCTTGTTGTGGGTGAACGGCAGGATCGCCGTATACTTCGCTTGTACTGGCAATCAACACCCGAGCATTTTTTTCACGAGCAAGTCCCAGGCAATTATGAATTCCCAATGATCCAACTTTAAGTGTCTGGATCGGTATTTTCAAATAATCAATCGGGCTTGCAGGCGATGCAAAGTGAAGAATGTAATCTAGTTTTCCTGGCACATGAATAAAACGGGACACATCCTGATGGTAAAATTCAAAATGCTCGAGTGGAAATAGGTGTTCGATATTTTTGAGATCACCGGTAATAAGATTGTCCATGGCTATTACATGGTATCCTTCTTTGATAAATCGGTCGCACAAGTGTGAACCAAGGAAACCGGCAGCCCCGGTGATGAGAATTCGCTTCATTCGTTAGAGAAAAATTTTTCGCATTATAAGCCTTCAAATCGTCAAGTCAATCCTTACAAGTTGAGGTTTAAAAGGGAGGGCGAATTTAATGAAAGAGGCCGTATTTGTTCAGAAAGAATTGAATGAGCCAGGAAAAATGAGGCATGAACCCAAATCTTTTCTAAACCAAATTTGAAAAGTTTAGGGTAATGCAAACTAGCACATCGGCTTTAATCAATCCAACATGGTCTTATGCGAATTAGTAAGCCACGATGCTTATGCTTTGCTGCATTGAAATTCAAAACAGAAGTTTCAAAACTTCAATCCTTATTGCTTGACGAATCTTGCGCTGAACGCGCCCTTGTCGGATTGCACCAAAACATGATAGATACCAACCGGCAAATTTTCAGTATCCACGATCATTCGTCCATTGCTGAACGTGTATTCTGCTGTCAGCGCTTGTCCTTGCAGGTTGATGAGACTCACATTCGTAAGGCGATGCACATTGTTTGGAATATCTATCATCAACAAGTCTTTGGTCGGATTCGGGAAAACGAAAAGTTCTGTGGGTTGCACTGCCGACGGGTTGTTTACATTCACCAGAGAAATGTTTTCATCTCCAGGGAAATAGACGGTGTACATAAAGAAACACACCATCATTTCATCTGTAGTGTTTTCACCAAGGCCTACATCCGCAATTGGATTATTCGGGTTGTCATCGTTGGCTTCTGTATTGTCGTAGGTTGCTTCACCATAAAGTATGGAGCCTTGAGGAAGCTGAGTCAAAGTTGGAAACGTGTAACTAAACTGCCAATGAAAATCGTAGTTGTCGACATCAACGACGCGAATAGTATCTTCTTCAGGAGTCAATCCATACACTTTGAATGATTGCCCCAGCAAATGCATGTGAGGAAAAACAGAGATAAGTGAAAGACTTACAGGTGCAGCAACTGATACTTCGTGAAAAGTTTGCACTGTGTTAGCGGGAATGAACAAGAATGGTTCCTGCAAACTCGGCGGGCCATGATACAACAGCGGATTGTGATAAACAGGTCTGATAAATGGAGCTTCTTTATAGTCGATTCTCATATTGACATTCGCTTGCTGACCCTGACTGCCAGGCGCATAGTGAACTTCAAAAACAAAATCAGAGCCTGCAGGTAGTGGAATGGCCAAATTTTCAGGAAACATGGTATGCCCCATACCTGGAACCCAAACTCCAATCAAAACCGCATCATCACTTGGGAATGAACCGCCATTGCTTGCAAAGCCCGGAGCCGGATCTGCATCATCTAATTGTTGTGAAACATTCGACGGATCGTAGAAAGCTAGAATGTGATGCACGATTTGATCATTGTCCGGATCAAACTCAATAGCTCCAATATTTCTGTCTTCGTTACTGGTAGACGGAATGACGAATGTTCTGTACACATCAGCATCTACTGTTACGTCATAAGAAGGTATGCTTATAATTTCATCCGGTGTCCCAATTTGAAAACCATCAAAATAGGAGGGAACAGGAGGAGCAGAGCCGGTTCCTTCCGGAGAATCATTGTCGACCCAGGCCTGGATCAGTGCGATTTCATCATCGCTCAATACGTTCTCTCCAATGAAATTGGTGTAATTATGATTGGCAGGCCAGGGTGGCATATTGCCATCCAGTATTTCATCCAAAATATCATCGGAGTTGTCGAAAGCATCGGTGTAAGTGACAAATGGATCAGGAGCAATCCCACCTTCGTGATGGCATTTTCCGCAATGGTCATAGATAATTGGTGCAATGTCCTGATTCCAGGTTTGTGCGCCAAGAAGGTTTGGGAGTATTACGACTAAAACCGAAAGGGTAAAGAGCTTCATAGTGATTGATTTAAATTCAAAGTAACGAATGTATTCCCGATTCTATTCGATACCAAATATTGCCTGTTACGTTTTTGAAAAATTTTCAGCGCAGGCAGACTTTTTAGGCACAGTTGAATATGAATTTAAGCACTTCATTCGCATACTTGATCAACAGTACTTTCGCAGCATGCGATATCTGTACATTTTTATGATAGCTTTTTTTATTCAAAGCTGCATTGTTCCTGATTCCGGTGATCGTACAACTAAAGTTATCCGGAAAATCACCCCTGTCTATGCCCGCGGTTTTCAGCTGGAGGAAATGAGTGATAGCTCAATTCGCATCACGTTATTT
>JANOVT010000381.1:0-4724 GCA_031417525.1 Flavobacteriales bacterium
GATCATTCACGGAGCACCGTTACCACACCTTCAAAATATTTCATACCTTTCAATTCATTGACACCGAGTATGTAATAATAGGTGCCGTCAGCCATTCCATCGGCATCCCAGTTGTTTTTGTAATTCTGATTTTCATAGACCATGTTTCCCCATCGATTGTAGATCTTGATTGTACTATTTGGAAAATCTTCCAATCCTTCAATTTCAAAGTAATTATTAAATCTATCATTCGTTGGCGTGAAAACGTTTGGAATATGGATTTGACATGGCCTTATATAAGCGAAATATGGAGTTGTTGAGGAAAACAGACAGATGGGTTCAATGATTTCTACAAAATAATATCCACTCATATTGGCGCCATACGCATACACATCACTTGATTGCACTTCAACAAATTCATCATTATCCGGAGAGAAATACCAATCGTAAGTGTAACCCGGCACATTCACCGGAGCATAAAGATCATACGTATAACCTGCGCAAAAACTCACAGTGTCCAAAGGAGCAAATGCAGGAACCTCTGGTATAAATGCGACAATTGTATCATGCACGATGCAATTAGGATCATTCGCAGGAACTATAGTGAAAACAAAGCTTGTAGTTGTGTCAATTCCATTCTGCTCGATGAAAGTATTTGGAATATTTGGATTGCTAAGAGGGCCCGCAGGACTCCATGAATAATTGTAGACTACACCCTGAGTAGGATTTGTAACTGAACCAGTAATTGCGATTTCAGGACCACAGAAGTTCAAATCACCACTTGTTTGTGGTATCGGACCCTGGTATACATCTACAACAATGTCTTCGGTATATGCACAACCGAAATTATCTATAGCTGTGTAGGTATAGGTTTGAATTCCTGGCACGTCCGGCGTAATCAGAACAGAATCACAAAAGGCGTATGAGTTATCTATATAGTTGCCCGCCCAAAAGGTAGAGTCGCAACTCTGTCCGAAAGTTGGAATAAATGAGTTCAGAGGATCACCAGAAGCGGCGTCAAATGTCACACCCCATTCGAAAATCCACCCGTCATCAATACCAACAATATCACAAACCTGAATAATCCATGGCCCATTAAATGGACAACCTATCAGGTTAGTCCAAGGGTCTTCAGATGCATAGGTTGCTTCGCTCATGTTGACTCCTGAATCACCGGCGTCCTCAAAATAATATGCTGGATCAGAACAGCCTTCAGCCAAAGTTGGATAAGTCGTGGTTGGAGACCATGTATAAACAATGCCAACTCCTGGCAGTCCGTCATCCGCTGGCAAAGGATATCCCAAATCAATGTCGCCACAAATTCCCTGTTGTGAATACACCGATAAAACACTTCCATTGGGACATATGAATGCGATAGTGATATCTGTAAGGAATGTATGCTCAAGAGAAGCATAAAGATTTTCAATTTGGTCTACCGAAGTAATAGTAGAGCCTTGTTGAAATGAAGAGACATTAATCGTATCAGTAAAACAACCCTGATTATCCGGAATATAAACTCCATCACCAAAATCGCCCGTCGGAATATTGTTAAATGGAGTTGCTGCTAATTGTGCAATAAGTTGCGCTTCACTTCCCGTACATATCAGATCAGCAGTAGTAGTGGTTGTAATATTTGGAGTTGTACTTACAAAAACGTACTGCTCAAGAAGGTTCAGATTGGTACATTCTGTATTGTCGGTTACAACCAATGATATGGAATAAATACCAGGTTCTGAGTAACTGTGAGTGACGGTTGGCCATGAAGTAACATCAATCGATCCGTCATCAAAATTCCAAATCTGACTTACCAACGTTGCTCCATCCAGAAATTCTGTTGTGGATGCATCAATAGTGAAATTTTCACCGACACATAAAAGAACAGGATTTCCTGTGTCTCCGACCAATGACCCATGAATAATTGGATGTTGACATGGCGGACCGCAATTGATAATTGCACCAAAATCTCCTACACCGCTGCCATCTGAAGCCCACAACAATGTGAGGCAGCCACTTGCATTTGTAGATGTTACATTTTGATTCACGAGATCAGTGCCTACATATTCTCCGATTAATGGTGAATTCAAATCAGGGCCATCATAAATACTGAGCATATCACCGGCACCAATATCAAATCCAATGAAGTAAAAATTCAAGATTGGATCACCATCAGCACATACTGTAATAGTATCATTTTCATTATTGCCATACTGTCCTATTGGATTCGTGTCATTGAATGTCGCTGAACAGGTTGAAAAATCCTCACTGTGTATTGTAATATCCTGGGCAGTAAGATTCAACCCGAATAAAATGATAGGGGTAAGGGCAATAAAAATTGGTTTCAAAATCGATTTCATAAAATAACTTGTTGAAATGAAAATTATTTCTTGTGATTCTTCGCGTTGGTTTCGTATTGTTCAAATCTCATATCACAATAGCCATCAGAGAAAATTTGGACAACCATGTCTGTGCCATCGATACGATAAAAAAGATGCGACTCTCTGGACGGAAAATTGAACAAGAGAGGATTGAAATTCGTTTGAGTGATAGCTGAATAATCTATTGATGCTAAGCCTGTTTTCTTAGTCGCGCTTAGCAAAGGATAAGATTCATTCTCTTTACCATTCTGGTGAACAGTGAATCCTTTATTCGCAAAGAACTCAATTCGATTCAATTCATCTGCCGACAAGGATGCAATTTCGTTTTGAGTTAGCCCGTTCGCAATTTTATTTGAACTACTTGTGGCTTGAGCAAACGAATAATAGCTGAGGAATACTCCTAAAATTAAGGCCAAAATCTTCATTTTCAGTGTTTTTATTGTAACTAATATTGATACTGTTCTTCTTGACAAATCTATCGCAATATAAGTTGTCCAAAGCTCTAAAAAAATTATCGTTACCCCATTAACTTCGGCTCTTTATTAGCTCGTAATGATCCTAAATGAATTTACTTCCGCAACCAATTCGAACGAATGGATAAAAGTCTGCCTTAAAATATATCGAAATGATTCTAACTGGATTCCACATATATCGAAGGATATAGAGAATATCTTTTCACCTGAACGAAACAAACTATTCAAGGATGGCAGCGCGAAGAGATGGATTTTGACAAGTAGCGATGGAAAACTTCTGGGAAGAATAGCCGCATTCCATTCTAAAAAATATGCCAGTGCACAAGCTCAACCAACCGGTGGTATCGGCTTCTTCGAATGCATCGAAGACCAGGAAGCGGCATTTCTTCTGTTCAATACTGCCTGCGACTGGCTGAAGTCAGAAGGAATGGAAGCCGTTGACGGCCCAGTCAACTTTGGTGAAAAGGAAGCTTATTGGGGTTTGCTTGTGATGAATTTCACTGACATGGGCAGCTTCCGTATGAATTATAATCCACCTTATTATCAGCGCTTTTTTGAGAATTATGGCTTCCAGACTTACTACGAACAGCTATGCTACAAAAGAGATTTGAGCATTCCGGCTCAGGAAGTATTTGTCAGAAAAACAAATATGCTGATGAGCGAGCCCGGCTATCGGGTTGCGAATGCCCGAGGCCGAACTATGGAGCAAATAGCGACTGATTTCGTCACTATTTATAACTCAGCCTGGGCAGGGTTACCAGGATTCAAAAAAATGCAGTTGCAACAAGCGCGCAATGCCGTAAACGCCATGAAGCAAGTCATGGACCGCGACATCATGGTGTTTGTCTATCACTTCGATAAACCCATTGCCTTCTACATCAACCTGCCTGAAGTGAATGAATTCATGCAGCACGTCAATGGTAATCTCAACTGGATCGGAATTTTGAAATTTTTGTTCTACAAGAATTTTGGTAAAAGGAAAACAATGGTGGGTATTGTCTTTGGTGTCGACCGTGATTACCATGGCAAGGGCGTGGAAGGAGCTATGATCAAGTTTTGTGAAGAACACATCGTTACATTGAAGAGATACGAAGACACCATCCTGACCTGGATCGGAGACTTTAACCCTAAAATGATCCATGTCGCAGAGAATCTTGGAGCGACTTTATACCGAAAATTGATCACGTATCGCAAACTTTTCGATGAATCCAAACCCTTCGAGCGGCATAAATCACTTCGCTAAGCCCCGTCATTCAACCCTTTTGAAAACTATTTTCATTAATTCTCAACAAGAGTTGCGTTCAGAAATCAGAAGAGTATATTTGCGCCCGCTTTTTAGGAAAGCAAGTTGATCTCGTAGCTCAGCTGGTAGAGCAATACACTTTTAATGTATGGGCCCTGGGTTCGAATCCCAGCGGGATCACAAAACGAAGAAGAAAAATGAGGACAGGCGCTACTGTCCTCATTTGTTCTTCATAAAAACTAAGATTAGCCCTGGTGGTGAAATTGGTAGACACGTACGTTTGAGGGGCGTATTTCGCAAGATGTGCTGGTTCGAGTCCAGTCCAGGGCACTACCCAAGATAAGAGTTGAAGAACTTCTCTAAAAATCTTCTGAGGCGCGCAGCTGAAGAAACCACTTTACCGAAGTGGTGAAATTGGTAGACGCGTCCCGTCACTTGTGACGGGATGCCGAAAGATGTGAGTCGCAAAAAAATTGGAGTGAAGACCTCCACAAAAATCTTCTGAGGCGCGCGGCTGAAGAAACCACTTTTACCGAAGTGGCGAAATTGGTAGACGCGTCCCGTCACTTGTGACGGGATGCCGAAAGATGTGAGTCGCAAAAAAATTGGAGTGAAGACCTCCACAAAAATCTTCTGAGGCGCGGAGCTGAAGAA
>JANOVT010000382.1:0-7241 GCA_031417525.1 Flavobacteriales bacterium
CAGGATCTGCCGGGCCGGCTGGTGCAACAGGACCTGCTGGATCTACCGGAGCTCAAGGTTTGCAGGGTGATCAAGGTCCACAGGGTTTGACTGGCGCTACTGGTCCTCAGGGTGCTGCCGGGCCACAAGGTATTCAGGGGCTACAAGGATTGACAGGAGCTACAGGTCCTGCTGGCCAAGGCTTGCAGGGCGATCCGGGACCTGCCGGACCTCAGGGTGCACAGGGAGTAACAGGCGCTACAGGGCCAGCTGGTGCTACTGGTCCGCAAGGTAATCCTGGTCCTGCTGGTCCTCAGGGTGCTCAGGGCTTGACAGGTACTACCGGTCCTTCTGGTCCGGCTGGACCTGCAGGTGCTCAAGGCATACCTGGAAATGTTGGTGCAACAGGTCTAACAGGTGCGACTGGACCCGCAGGAGCTACCGGTGCCACTGGTGCGACTGGTCCTACTGGACCAGCGGGCCCATCTGGCGGCGGAACACTTGATCAGGCCTACGATTTTGGTGGGGCCGGATTAGGTCGACAGATCACTGCTGATGCTAATGCTGTAGATATTACAATACCAGGAACTTCAGCAACTTCCAGAAATGGCATTAAATTGAATACCAACGGAACGGTTGCGATCGGTCTGGATGCAGATCTGAATGGCACCGGCGTCGGCATTCGATCCCGCTCTTTGCTTGCAGGTAATACAACACCGACTATTCAAAGTGAAACTAATAGCACGACAACAGGTAACTCAGCGATCATCGGACAATCGACGGGTGCGGCATACGGTGTTTCAGGTCAACTTACTTCTTCTGCCACCGGATTTGCTGCCATTTTTGGAAATAATCTGAGAACTTCTGGTGGTTCCGGTGTGGATGGCTTCGGATATAATGGTGTTTCCGGTCAAACAAATATTGTTGGCGGAACAGGTATTTATGGTCTACATCAAAATCCGGGAGTTGGCTTTAATGTAAATATTGATCCTCCGGTTGTGAATACAGGAGTAACGAGTCTTGGTTTTTATGGAACACTTGGACAGTCACAGTATCGCGCTGGAACCGGAGTGTTTGGATTGAATACCGATGAATTTGGACCATTGACGGAAGATGCAAGTGGAATGTTTGGAAACGGTGGTTTTGTTGGCGTTGCAGGTAATTCACAGGATGCAACTGGTTATGGTATTGCGTCATTTACAAGTATGCTTGCGCTTACAGACCTTGTTGCGCTTGGTGTAAAATCTTTTGCAATAGATCACCCAAGTGATCCTGCCAATAAATTTTTGAAACATGCTGCTATCGAATCCAACGAAGTTTTAAATGTCTATCGCGGCAATGTTGTCTGCAATTCAGAAGGAATAGCAGTGGTGGAATTACCGGCTTACTTTAACGACATTAACAAGAATTTTTCATACATCCTTACGCCTGTAGGCGCTTCAGCTCCTGAATTGCATATTAGCCAAGAGATCAATGGCAATCAGTTTGTTGTTGCCGGCGGCAAGCCCGGACTGAAAGTTTCCTGGCAGGTAAGTGCTGAACGTAATGACGTCTATATGCAAGACCATCCTTTTACAGCTGAACAAATGAAGCCAGAACGCAAACGCGGATACTACATGTATCCTCAAGGCTATGGTCTCGACGACTCAAAATTGATACTGAATAAGAATGTTCTGAATAAATTGGTCACACTAGGAAGCACTGAACAGAAGAAGTCAGCACTGACTTTGATGAAGTAGAAGTCTATTCGACTTCAGAATCTGACCTCTGATCTCTGTCTTCTGTTCTAAATATACCAAAAAGTGAAAACCCCGGATCGCTCCGGGGTTTTCAGTTAAAAGGTGTTGTTTTCTACAGGTTGGTTATTTTCCCGAAGCCATGTAATATGGCTGCGCTAATTCATAAAATTTTTCTTTCGCTCGTTCGGTGTATTCAATGTCCCAAATCATTTCTCCTTCCTTGTAAGCACACTTTGCAAAAGGAATTTTACACAGAGAAAGCAAGTCGTCATTTTCAATTTTCTTGAAAAGAGATACGTCTGTCAGGCATTTCATGGCGGCATCCGTATCCGGGAATTGCACTTTGGAACAATCTATTTCAAAGCTTTTACAGAAATATCCTTCCTTCTCAAATGCGACACGATAGGTCACTCCGGCATCCAACAATAAGGCGTAAAATCCTGTTTCCCGCGCATCTACAGTGCTTAGCAGTTCGTCCTGCTTATAGATATAGACCTTGACATTTTTGAGTTTTTCGGGAGGTTTTTGTTTTTTGACCTTCTTGCCATCGCCGGAAGGATCTACAAAGAGACCTTCCTCCACATAGCCGTAGAACAGCACCTGTGGTGCCTGACCAACCGACCAGAAGCATGTCAGCGATAATAGGGTGAATAAAGTAAACCTTTTCATTTGAGTTGGAGTTTAGTCCTGAGGTTTAAACACCAATCAACTGTTAAAGGTTACAATTTGAAGAAGAAAACACGAGGAAGTGCAGAGGATGTTGCGTTTCGAATCACAAATTCAATCACGAATGAGTATGATACATGTTAGTTTGGGTGGTACAAAAAAGATGCACCCTTACTCGTGATCGCGGACTTTCAATTTTCCAGCTACATTTTCATCTCCGGTGCCGAGTGAATCGGAATCTTGCTCAAAATCAGGAATCATTTTATTCAGATCCGGCTGTCCTGCATCAACCCATGCCGTATACCAATAGCTTCCAACAGAAATGACAGCTGTTCTCATACGACGTTCCACCTGTCCATCAAGCATATCGCTATAAGCTTTGCTGTAGCCGGATGAATATACCTTAAGGTTTGTCTGTCCGCGTGTTTCGAATGAATACTTCTGGTCTTCCGCATAAAGCGTGTTCAGGTCCTTTTCAAACCCCAAAACGGAATCAACAGCCAGAAAACTTTCATTTACACGATCCCAGATGTAGTTCAATGGAGATTTGATATACATTGATTTACCTACAAAAAAATCGTAATCTTCCGAATAAAGCTCAGGTAAACGACTCTCCCAAAAACCATGAATACCGCGCTGACCTGTTTGCTGGCCGTTGTAATTACTGGTTGTATGAAGTGGTACATGTGCATCACCTATGTAATGACCCAACTCGGCGGATAAACGCAGAATTCTCGCAACATCTTCATTTTTGAAAGCCGTTGTCAGGCGGGAAGTGACGTTGTATACATTCCAGGGCACAATGCCATGTTCGCGTAATGAGTCTTCACTGAATTTGGCAACAGCATCTGTCCATCTGCGCGGCACATTTTCAAAAGGATTCGACTGGTCTTTGGTGATGTAATGATCCATGTCGATGTAATGACATTCTGCTTCGCCCTTCACGCCATATCTCCTTTTATCCGGATCTACTGAATGATCAATGAGGTATTCCATGTTGGACTTGTAAAAGCCAAACATTTCCGCAGGAAGTGTATAGATTGCTAATTCATTGATTTTTTTATGGCCAAAAAAGCCCCATGTGGCTGTTTCATCTGCACAGGAATGAAGAGGTTTTGATTTTTCAACGGTAAAAGAATAAATCGAAAACATAGCGATGACCGCAGGAAACCAGATTCTGGCATTACTCAATGACACAAGAGTCTCTTTCATCATGCTTCTTTCACTTCGTTCTTCAAAACCAAACTTTCACTTGCGCTCTTAAAATTCAAATTCACCAATGCACCTTCCCTTAATATTGGGATACAAGGTACCGAGTTGAGTGTCAGGCAATATTTTACATCTCGTTGAATGTTGAGTTTAATCAATCTTCTTCGGTGCGAGGAAGCTCTGAGAAAACTCCAAAGGTGTTCACGGGCTGATCTGTAAATAAACTTGGCAGCCACAGTACTATCCTCATTGCTTCTGAATCTTCTTGTTTCAAGAAGAATATCCGCAATGGCTCCACCACAGATAGTATCCTCCAGATTGACTTTGTCCTTCCAGCCGGAAGCCAATATCAATGTATTCTGATTTTGTTCAATCAGATAATCGCAAAGCATCGAGAGGTTATTCAGACAGCCGATCACGACTGTTTTTTTATTCCTGGCAAGTTGAATCGCCTTGGTACCGTTGGTTGTAGTCAACACAACGGTTTTGCCTTTCATTGCTGGATCCATGTAGGCATAAGGTGAATTTCCAAAATCAAATCCTTCAACGACTTGTCCATCCCGTTCAGCTCCGGCAATAAAACCTTTTGCTTTGTATTCCAATGCTTCTTCAATCGATGAAACAGGAATGATCTTTTCGACTCCAAAATGAAGAGCTGTTGTAATAGCACTCGTAGCACGAAGTACATCGATGACTACGACAATGTCAAAACCTTCCTGGTACAATTCATATTGACCGGGAGTGTAGCACACCTCAACTATTTTTTTCTCTGAAGGATGGAGCATTTTTAGAACAACATGAAATCCGATGGCAAAGTAACGAATAGTTGGTAAAACCAGCTGAGTGATTTACTTCTTATTTATGAATACTCCAAGGTATGGCTGTATTTTTCGTTGATAAAAAAGGAATCACATTAAAAGATCGAAAATGGAAAAAGAAACCCACAAAAAGAAACACTTCTTTGATGCGTTCTCATCGGCAATTACTCGCGCATCTGGAAGACCAGCTGCATTTATTGGTGCATTTTCGGTGATTCTACTTTGGGGATTGACAGGCCCTTTTTTCGATTTTTCGGATACATGGCAGTTGGTGATCAACACCTCCACGACCATCATTACTTTTTTGATGGTCTTTGTTATTCAACAGACTCAGAACAAAGACACGATGGCTGTACACATGAAACTCAACGAACTGATAGCCGCGAATAAAAAAGCCAGTAACAGGTTGATTGATATTGAAGATTTGAGTGAAGAAGAACTTAACATCATCAAAACTTTCTATGTGAAACTTTCTCAGCTTTCACAGAAGGAAGTAGATATCCATGCGACACATTCATTGGATGAAGCTGTTGTAAATCATGTGACGAAGACGAAAGAGTGAGTTTGGAATAAATGACCATTCAAAGCTTTGCTAAAAACTTGAAATGAACATGCGTGAAGTTGCAAACTAGAAAGTGACTGAAGGAACTCGCTATTCCCTTTGATCTACCAACTATAACCAATGCCTAATCCAAAGGAATAAAAACGATTGCTCACTTTATCACTCCTCAAGTTCACGTATTCATTGTTGGAACCTAAAAGAAGTGTTTTTGCGTCTTGCCATTTGTTCTTGCGTAAATCGTTGAAAGAGCTTCCGAGGCTGCCGTTTGCACAAAGCAAAAAATGTTTGCCCATGGGCAATATCAGTTGCAACTGAAATTGACTACCGAACTCAAGTCGCTTATAAATATCATTCAGTGTATTTGGAAAGTAAAAACGAGGATCCAGAGTAAACGCATATTGTTTGTTCTTGGCACTATTAAAAGTTGCATATGGTCCAATACACAAACGGAAAAATCGCCCGCCTTTTAAGCTTGCTCCAGCAAATAATTCATAATATGGAAAGATGAACCCTTGAGGAGGTTTGTCAGCGTTGAGACAAGGGTACACATTTCCATCAGCATCTGCACACTTTGCAAACAGGGGATTATTAAACATCATATACTTATTGCCGGTAGCAAACTGCAAAGAAAGACCCACGTTGCAGGAGTCGAACAAAGCTAATCCTAATGAAATGCGTCGTGTGTTATTGGCCAACGGTTCTGAATACTGCAGTCCACCTTTGGGTTTATGGTGATACATGGAAAAACCTGCGGACAAAGTAGACTGACCAAAGGAAGCGGATACGAGAAACACGACTAGTAATGTCAAGAAGATAGCCTTCAATCGTTCATTGTTGAGTATCGGATTATTCACGTGATTCATGTGCGCGGTAATACTCAATGGATGTTTTTAATAAGTTCGAAATACAAATGACGAAGTAGAACAATTTTGAAGCGAACTCTATTCGAATAATTGAACGCGAGCGGCTAAGCCGATACAAACAAAAAATCAAACGCTAATTTTGTAAGTGAGAAAAATAGGGTTAATGCCTTTCTATTTAGTTTTGAATTTCGCGATCGCGTTTCTTGTGAACTCTGACAACACGAGACGGCCGCTGATGGCAGCTCGCTCAACAAGAAGAGTATCCCAGTCCTCAGTTCCGCGCCAGCAGATCTTTTTGATTTCAGACATGGCTTCCGGATTGGATGCAGATAGTCTTTCAGCAAGAATTTGAATTGCAGCATCCATTTCCGCTTCTGTTTCAAAGACTTCGTTGTACAGTCCTTTTTCTTTTGCCCATTGTGCTGATTGCCATTCTGTAGCATTAATCGCTAGATGCGACATGGCGGACAATCCCATTTTTCGCTCGACCGCAGGGCCGACGACAAATGGTCCAATGCCCACTGCCAGCTCACTTAATTTCACAGATGCTTTAGAAGTTGCAAAACAATAATCAACTGAGGATGCAAGACCAACGCCGCCACCAACAGCTTTATTCTGCACTCTGCCGATGATCAGTTTTGGACTTTTCCGCATGGAATTGATGACATGTTCAAAGCCACTGAAAAATTTCAAACCGGTTTCTAAATCCTGAATGGAAATCAATTCATCAAAACTGGCACCGGCACAAAATGACTTGTCACCTTCGCTTTTGAGAATGATTACCCTTGTTTCAGCAATGGAACTAACAGAAGTAATGCTATCTCCTAATTCTCGTAAAAGGGAGCCGGGCAGTGAATTACTTTGCGGGTGAAAGAACGAAACTGTGGCTACGCCATTCGATAGGTGAGTGGTAACTTTTCCGTTTTCCAAAGCGGGAATATTTTAGAGAAGAAATTGCGTTTGATTATCCGCGGAGTGGCATAGGAACATAATCCCTTTTGCTGGCACCAACATAAATCTGTCTTGGCCGTCCGATAGGTTCACCATGCTCTACCATTTCTTTCCATTGAGCAATCCACCCCGGAAGTCTGCCAAGCGCAAACATCACAGTGAACATTTCAGTTGGAATGCCGATAGCACGATAGATGATTCCCGAATAGAAATCGACGTTAGGATACAATTTGCGCTCAATGAAGTATTCATCTTTCAATGCTACTTCTTCCAGCTTTTTAGCAATGTCCAACACAGGATCATGAATGCCTAGACGATTCAACACATCGTCACACGCTTTCTTGATAATCTTCGCACGTGGATCGAAGTTTTTATAAACGCGGTGACCAAATCCCATGAGACGGAATGAGTCATTTTTATCCTTGGCTTTATTTACCCATTTTTCTACATCGCC
>JANOVT010000383.1:0-19156 GCA_031417525.1 Flavobacteriales bacterium
TTTTCGAATTGAGCCCACTTTCCGATATGGTGTAATTAGATTAATTGACGGATCTGTAAGCGATTATCTTTGGAATGCAGGACTAAATTTTAGTTATTACTTTGGACTTAATTGTAATGCGAAATAATGCACTGCAGGTAAAAGCACCTACCAGCAATTGGCGGTTCAGTGCTTTCTAGAAGATTTGTGCGAGCAATAAAGTTCAGTGATATATTTGAAAAGTAGTGCCAGGAGTCGCCAACTACTGGAAGCGCCAAACCGGCATGGCGCGCTGTCAGAGAAAGCAGCACACAATGGATACACCTTCCGCATCTTTACACAATAACATTTCCGCGGAAAACAAAACCAGAAGCAATTCATTCTGACGATACTGCCCGGAATTGCGGAGATAATCAGACAAAATTATCAAACAATCTTTCCTCTGATAGCTTTTGCCACTGCTTCCGATTTGGAGTGCACCTGCAATTTTTTATAGATGTTCTTGATGTGACCATTAACCGTTTCAGGGCTGATAAAACAAGATTCGGCAATTAATTTATAACTCATTCCCTGCACCAGGTATTTCACAACTTCCAACTCCCTTTCAGAAAGATTAAAATCATTTACGGTCTCTGCAGCCGGTTTGTTTTTTACCATCTTCAATACTTTCCTGGCTACGCTCGGTGTCATGGGTGATCCACCTTCATACACTTCTTTGATCGCATCCAGTATTTGCACCGGAGGGGTGTTTTTCAAAATATATCCATCCGCTCCATTGCAAATGGACTGAAATATTTTGTCGTCATCATCAAAAATGGTCTCCATCAGAATTTTTACTTCCGGAAATTTTTCTTTCGCTAGCAGAACCGCTTCGATTCCTGATATACCGGGCATTTCAATGTCCATCAGAATAACATCCGGATTGGTTTGCCTGATGTCTTTTACAATGTCGGTGCAATTGGCAAATGCCCCTACGCACTCAAAGCCGGGACTGCCATTCATGAGTTGAAATAATCCTTCACGTAAACTGCGATTATCTTCAAAAATAATGACCCTCAATGTTTTCATGCTTTAAATGTAAGTTCGATATGGGCGCCATTGCCCTTTTCTGATTCTATGTTCAATTGCGCTTTCATTTCTGCCGCACGGCTCTTCATATTGAGCAAACCGTTGCCCCTCGATGTCTGCAAAACATCAAATCCAAGTCCATTGTCGCGAATAGAAAGTTTAATCAATCCATTTTCGTTCGTCAATGAAATGGATGCCCGATTGGCATTCGAATATTTTACCAGATTGTTCAGTGCTTCTTTAAAAATGAGATAAAAATTCCTTCTTGATTCAAGAGAAAGTTTTAATTCGTTCAACCCTTCATCGGCGCGGAATGTGTGTTCAATGTTTTTTGCTTTTAGCAAATTGTAGGCAATGCTACTCATCCGATCAATGATGTTTTCAAAGGTGTCATTCTTTGGATTTATCGTCCAGACAATATCACTCATGACCTCAATTATTTTTCGCGACGCGTCTCCGATATGTTCCAGTTCATCCACCACTGCAGGGGATTTTTGTTTCGCCACTTCACTATAAATTGAAATACTATTTAAGGTAGAACCGACATCATCGTGCAGGTCGCTGGCAATTTTATTTCGAATGTTTTGCAGCTTTAACTTGCTCGCTGTCCTGAAGTTGTTATAAATGAGATAGGAAAGCAACAACAACAATACAAGACCACCCATCAAAAAGTTCTTTAGTAGCTTTTGTCTTTTAATCTCTACATCTGCTATGGCCATTTGCTTGTCATAGTCAGCCTTTGTGGCAACTTCTCTTTTATCAAACTCATAATTCATTTCAATACGGGTCGTCTCCTTGCTTTTCTCCAAATTAAAAAGAGTATCCTTCAATGCCATGGCATTTTTATAATGTATCAAAGAGAGTTTATAGTTTTCCGCTGCCAATGAAAATTTTTTGTTTTGAACTGCCAACTGCGCTGTGGTATCATAAAGTTCCGAGAGTGAATATTCAAAATCTCTTAATTCCTTTTTTAAGTCTGCCGGGGTAGCGACGGCAATTGCTTTTTTCAGATTGACTTCAGCTTCTTTAAATTTTCCTGTTAAACTATAGAGCCTGCCAATAGCACCAAGAGTGCTTGCAAGTCCTTTTCTGTTTCCTAATTCTTCTCTTATTTTAAGGGCCTTGAAATAATATTCTAGTGCCTTTGGATAATCGGCTTGTCTTCTATAGACATTTCCGATGTTGTTAAGATTCGATGCAACAAAAGATCTGTTTCCAAGTTCTTCGCTCAATTTCAACGCCCGGTTATAATAGTCAAGTGCTTTCGGGAAATCTTGCTGGGCGCTATAAGCAACTCCGATATTGGCCAAAGCGGACGCAATTCCATCTTTATTCCCCAATTCTTCCTGTATTTTTAATGACCTGAAATAATAGTCTATTGCCTTTGCAAAATCTCCTTGTTTATCATAGATAATACCGATGTTGGTAAGATTGCCTGCTAACCTATCTTTAATTCCTAACTCTTCATTCATTGGTAAAGCTTTAAAATGGTATTCGAGCGCTGTGGTGTAGTCGCCTTTACACCAATAATAAACGCCCAAACGTCCAAGGGAACTGGCTTTGCCTTTTTTCCAATCTAATTTTTCAGAAAGTAATAATGATTGACGACCGATTATTATGGAAGTATCAGGGTTGATCATCATCAATTCCCAGGCAAGTTCGTTGAGGTAATTTACTTTGCTGGTATCTTCTTTTGAAGTTTCCAAAAGAGTCGACAACGAGTCGATAATCTGGCGATTCTGCGCCTGAGCTGGATTGTATAAAACTCCACAGAGGAACAATACAGATATAAGAAAAAAGGATTGTTTCATAGTATGCCTTAAGTGATGGGGGGAGGGGCTTTAACCCAAGCAACAAATGTAACTTGATACTATCTCATCTACTCCCCCATGAATATGGTGTTTTATCCTTCCTGCCGTGACAAAACACCCAGTTTATGCTATTGATGGCCCTGATGGTACACAACACCTTTGTCCCAGTGAAAAATGCTATCAATTCGTATTAAAATAACAAAAGCCCAAGCCAAATGAAAAAACAACTACTAAAAAAACTCTCTGCATTCATCGTTGCGACAGTGCTTTCTTGTGCAAGTGTAAATGCACAGATTATTTACACCGATGTTGTTCCTGATACAACCATCACACAAAGTGTTGTTGGTTCTGCGGTATATGCTCTGGACATCAACAACGATGGAATAACAGAGGCCACCATTACCGCAAGTGTAACAAGTTCGAATAAATCCGTGTTTTTGGGCACTTCCAACGGAAGTGAGGCAATTATGTGTTGTCCTATCTTGCTTACCAAATCCATAAACAGTAATACAATCATAGGTTCTGATGCAAGCGCGACCGGTGGATATTGGTCTAACAATCAGAATGCACGCTTAAGACAAATTCCTGTGGGAAACGGAAATCCGAATGGTCCAAATCCGATTCCATTTGGTGATTGGTCAAATACCACAGACCGTTATATAGCACTTCGATTTGCAATGGAAGGGGAATGGTATTATGGATGGATTCGTGTATCCGTTGCTTCTAATCCGGGCATTGGCTTCACCGTCAGAGATTACGCCTACAACGGCGCAACCAATGCGGAAATCATTGCAGGCTACAGCTATCCGGGTTTGGATGCTTCGATCCAAAGCATAGGCAACATCGACCCAAACTATTGCGCAGCGGCCGAGATTAGTCCAACAGTTGTCATCAAAAACAATGGCGCCAACAACATCACATCATTGCAATACAGCTATGACCTTGACGGAGGGCCGGCGACGAGCGGCACGTGGACCGGCACCTTGGCCACCGGACAGAGGGACACGCTGACATTTGGCCCCATCAACGCTCCGAATGGCGCCCATGTGTTCAACGTTTCCTTCTCCGCGCCCAATGGCGAAACGGATGAGAACCTATTGAACGATGCTGCCAGCCAGAACTTCAATGTGGTCGACCCATCTCATGCGGTGACCTTGAATATTACCCCGGATAATTACGGCGCATCGACCACCTGGGATATAGCCACACAGGACGACGCAATAGTTTACTCCGGCGGGCCTTATGCCGATTGGACCGCTGGCACAGTGATGACCTCGAATCTTTGCCTGGTCTCCGGTTGTTACACCCTCACGATCTATGATTTATACGGAAATGGGATGTGCTGCTCCTACGGCAATGGCGATTTTGAACTGCTCGATGGCGTTGGATCGGTGCTTGTGAACGGCAACGGGGACTTCCTCGACAGCACGTCAAACGCCTTCTGCATTGGCCTCCAAAACGACGCCTCGATCGATGGCATAGACGGGATCGATCCCAATTATTGCGGAGCAGCTGAGATCGAACCATCGATTGTCTTTAAGAACAACGGCACTAACACCATCACCTCGATGGAATACAGCTATGAACTTGACGGAGAACCGGCGACCAATGGCACGTGGAGCGGTATCCTAAACCCTGGACAGACCGGCACTGTGACCTTGGACCCCATTACCATTCCGAACGGATCACATGTGTTCAATGCATCTTGCTCAGCACCCAATGGCGTGGAGGATGAGAACTTTCCGAACAATACAGCTAGTAAGAGCTTCACTGTAGCTGATCCGGGCACAACGGTGACCTTGAACATCACCACGGATGACTACGGCTCAGAGACCACCTGGGAGATTGTCACATCAGACAACACCATCGCTCTCTCCGGCGGACCATACTACGACGGGACGAACGGCACTGTGATCACTTCGGATTTTTGCCTCGGCTCAGGTTGTTACACACTCACGATGCATGATCAGTACGGCGATGGGATGTGTTGCGAATATGGTAATGGCGATTTTGCATTGCTCGATTCCGATGGAACAGTTCTGGTGAACGGCAACGGGTCCTTCCTTACCAGCACATCCAACGAGTTCTGTCTAAGTCCGACAAGCATCCATGAAGCAGGCCTGGAACAAGAACTGCGCGTCTTCCCGAATCCAAGCGATGGTCGTTTTACGGTGCTGCTACCGAAGGATAATACGCAAGCAGTACTCGTAGTGCGCGATGCCTTAGGACGCGAAGTATTCAGCACTCGCGAGATGAGTTCTCGCAATGCCTCGATCGATCTGCGTCATCTGCCAACAGGCATGTACTACCTGGAAGCGAGCACCAGCGAATACCGTAGCATTCGCAAAATCAACATCGTTCGTTGATCGGACTTCAATAAAGACAAAACTTATAATATAATGAAACACGCATTACTCCTTTTGGTCTTGATTGCCACGCAGGCGAAGGCACAGACCACATTAGACAACCTCATCACCAATCATATGGCCGCCGAGCAGATCTCGGGAATGAGCGCCGTGTTGGTGCGAGACAATGCGATCGTCTGGCATGGCAACTATGGTCTGGCCGACCGGGATGCGAATATCCAGGTAACGGACAGCACGATCTTCATGCTGGCCTCCTGTTCCAAGACGATCACTGCCACGGCATTGATGCAACTGGTGGAGGACGGCACGATCGGAATAGATGACGCGGTGAACGATCATATCCCTTTCACCGTGGTGAACCCGAACCACCCGGATTCTGTGATCACTGTAAAGCAGTTGCTCACGCACACTGCCTCGATCGCGGATAACTGGGACATTATGCCATACACCGTGGGGGATCCAACCACTCCGCTGGGCGATTTCCTGTTCGACTACCTGGACGCCAACGGTGCCGACTACGACCACCTGTTGAACTATAACAACTTCGCGCCGAACACCACCTACCAGTACTCCAACATCGGGATCGCACTGGTCGGATACCTCGTAGAGACTGTGTCCGGCATGCCCTTTAATACCTATTGCAACCAGAACATCTTCCAACCGCTGTGCATGGACAATACAGGCTGGTTCCTCAGTGAAGTGAACACCACACTTGTCGCGCACCCTTACAGCTATTTCGACGGGATCTATAATGATAATGGCTTGTACGGTTATGCGGACTATCCCGATGGGATGTTGCGCACTACGGCCCTGTCTCTTGCGAAGTTCATGTACGCCCATATGAACTATGGGAACTTCGACGGCACGCAGTTGCTTGACTCTTCGACCGTGGCCACTATGCGCAGTCAGGTGGTGCCTGCAATCGATCCCGGCCAGGGCATTGTCTTCTACAGCTTCGACGATGCATATGGAACGTGGTGGGGTCATAATGGAGGGGATCTGGGTGTTTCCACCAACATGTTCTTCGATGAGGCCACGAACACCGGCCTGATCACCCTCACCAACGGCGATGGCGACCATGGGCCCATTCGTGATGCGATCCTGGATGCCTTGGATTCGCTCTCCAACGAGTACGTCGCGGATATCGCATGCACAATCACACTACCTACTTCCACACCGGAGTTGGCAAAACCCGCCGAGGTGCGGATATATCCGAACCCCGCGGAAGATTATTTTACTATTGCTTTCAACAGTAATAATAAAAAAGTTGAAGTACATATCTTTGAACTTACAGGAAAAGTAATTTACACGAATAGTGTGACAGACACAGAGCAGCTAAAACTGAATAGTGGTGAATTTGCTGATGGAGTTTATCTTGTGCAAATTCAATCACCGGATTTTTTGGCAACAAAAAAGCTTGTAGTGAAAAAATAAAAGTGACCGCAACCAATATTTATTAACCTTTCGCAAAAAAAAAGATACCATTTCAGGTATAACAACCCGCAGCTATTTAATGTACTCTTGAGGGAAATAAAATCCAATAAAAAAGAGAGGCTGAAACTGAATTGAGTGAGTGAGCAAATTGAATTCAAGGATTATGAAAAAGAACATTCTACTTTCTGCCATTTCTATTTTACTTACTGCAAACTGTTTCTCACAAACGCCAAACTACTTGTGGGCAAAAAGCGCGGGAGTAAATGGCGCTTCAGCCAACAGCGTTGTAACGGATGCCAGCGGAAATGTTATTGTAGCAGGTAATTTTGTTGGTACAAACATCCTTTTTGGAACAACTACATTGACCAATGCAGGAGGCGGAAACAGCTCTGATATTTTTGTTGCGAAATACGATCCCGACGGAAATGTTTTGTGGGCGAAAAAGCAAACAGGAGGCGGAACTGGTTCTGATGAAGCCCGAGGCGTTGCAGCGGATGCCAGTGGAAATGTTATAGTAACGGGTACGTTTATTGGTTCAAATATCGTTTTTGGAACAACTACTTTAACCAATGCAGGAGGCGGAAACAGCCCCGATATGTTTATTGTGAAATACGACCCCAATGGAAATGTGCTGTGGGCAAAAAAACAAACAGCGGGCGGAACTGCTAGTGATGTTGCCAAGAGCGTTGCCGCGGATCCCAGCGGAAATGTTATTGTAACTGGTAATTTCGACAGTCCCTCTATTACTTTTGAAACAACCACTTTAACCAATGCTGGCGCCAATGATGTTTTTACAGTGAAATACGACCCCAATGGAAATGTGCTGTGGGCAAGACAACAAGAACCAGGCGGCTGTCAAAATAATGACGTCCCTTACCGTATCGCAGCGGATGCCGGCGGAAATGTTATAATAACAGGAAATTTTCAAAGTCCCAGTATCACATTTGGCACAACTACGTTAACCAATCCAATGGGCACCAGTGCCACTGAAATTTTTATTGTGAAATACGACCCCAATGGAAATGTTTTATGGGCAAAACAACAAGACGCAAACGGAAGTGCAAATGAATTAGGCGGAGGCGTTGCAGCGGATCCTAGCGGAAATATTATCGTATCAGGTTGGTTTAATTCTCCTACCGTTACTTTTGGAACGACTACTTTAACCAATTCTCAAAGTCCAAATAGCATTGATATTTTTATAGTGAAATACGACTGCAACGGAAATGTTATGTGGGCAAGACAACAAGATGCAGGCGGAACCAGTAATGATAATGCAATCAACGTTACAGCAGATGCCGGCGGAAATGTTATTGTAACAGGCCATTTTGAAAGTGGTACCATCACTTTCGGAACCACTACTTTAACCAATGCAGGTGTTCGTGATATTTTTATTGTTAAATACGACTCCAACGGAAATGTTTTGTGGGCAAAGCAACAAGACGCAGGCGGCACAGGTGCTGATGTTGGACAATGTGTTACTGCGGATGTCAGCGGAAATGTGATTGTCGCCGGTATTTATACAGCCCAGACAAATCCCCCAATCAATATCACTTTCGATACAACTACTCTAGGGATGCCACCCGGAAATTCTGCTGGTACTCCAGTTAATATTTTTGTTGCTAAACTTAGTGGAAATGTATCGGCCCCTAATCCACCGACCCCTTTTAATTGCGATACCACGGCATATTTATTTCTTGACAATCCAACCAGAATGTATCTTTTAAATTTGAACTCAGGCGCTTCCCAATTGGTTGTTGACCCCATCATTTCGAGCCCTTGCAACCAGGGTTTAAATGCTTTCGGTTTTAATCCAGCCGATAATTATATTTGGGGATATAGAGTAAATACAAATCAAATTGTAAGAATAGCATCCGATTATTCAGTTACAATATTCACCATTGCCGGGCTACCCATCAAACCATATCAAACCGGCGATATAAGCGATAATGGAATTATGTATCTCTATGCCGGTTCGATCCTGGACACAGAATTTTACAGAATAGATCTTAATCCGCCTGCGCCTCAATTGATCTTACCTAATCTGGCCATAGTTCCCACTTCTCTTTCTGATTGGGCATTTAGTCCAGTGGATGGCAATCTTTATACTATTAGCAATAATGTATTTGAAATGTATCGATTCGATGCTCTGGGTGTCCGAACCTTTTTAGGAAATGCCACTGGAGCTGGCATTAATGCAGGAGGCAATTACGGCGGGATTTTTATGGACAATTTTGGAAGTATGTATGCATCCAACAATGCAACCGGGCAGATCTTTAAAATCGATCAGCCACATCTTGGAAACACCACTGCCATTTTGCTTTCTACAGGTCTGGGCTCATTGACGGGCAGTGATGGCGCATCAAATTACATGCTTTATAATGGCCCTCCCATTACTATTTCAAACGATACACTCATTTGTCCAAACGCCAGCATTCAGCTTAATGCAAGCGCTGCCTCCGCTGATATCGTGTGGCAAACAAATCCCACTTTAGGGTGTTCTGCCTGCAATGATCCAATTGCAAGCCCTGTCAATCCCACAACGTATTATGTAACCGCCACCACGAGTAATGGATGCATTTCAAACGATTCGGTTACCGTTTCTTTATTCACCTCTTCATTACTTGAAGTGAGCAATGATACTCTTATCTGCGAAGGCGAATCAATTTTTTTGAACGCTAATCCGGAAATTCTGGTAAACTGGACACCCGCTAACGATCTATCCTGCGCTGCATGCACCACCACGTTAGCCGCTCCTACCGAAACCACCACGTATGTGGCCACAGCAGAATTAGGCAGTTGCCTGGTCAGCGATTCGGTTACAATTACCTTAGATACCAGCGCGCCAATTTCGTTTTTAAACGATACGATCATATGTGTCAATGATTTCTTACAACTCAATGCCGTTGCCGATGCCAATGCTGTTAATTGGTTTCCCGCCGACTATCTGAGTTGTGATAATTGTTTCAATCCGGTTTGTACTCCATCCACAGATATTACTTATTTAGTCACGACTCAAAATGTTGCATGTCCTGATTCGGCAATTATTACCATCCAAACTTTACCACTCCCAATTATTAATGCTGGAAATGACACCACAATTTGTGAAAACGGTAGTATTCAACTTTCCGCAAATGCAGCTGCGGGGAATATTGAATGGCAAACAGATCCAACTTTAAGTTGTACTTCCTGCAATGATCCCATTGCGACCCCATTCACTCCAACAACATACTTTTTAACGGCAACCGATAATGGCTGCACTTCAATAGACTCGGTTTCAGTTTCTTTTTATACTTCTGCTTTGCTTACAGTAAGCAGTGATACTTCCCTTTGTGAAGGCGCATCAGCTACTTTAAATTCTAATTCAGCATTACAGGTAAACTGGACACCCGCTAACGATCTATCCTGTGCAACATGCACTACAACGTTAGCTTCACCGACACAATCCACCACTTATGTTGCCACAGCAGATTTAGGAAGCTGCCTGTTAAGCGATTCGGTCACCATTTCCGTAGATACCAGTACACCGATTTTGTTTTTAAACGAAACAATAATTTGTGCGAATGATATCTTACAACTCAATGCCGTTGCCGATGCCGATGACATAAATTGGTTTCCCGCCGATTATCTGAGTTGTGATAACTGTTTCAATCCGGTTTGTAGTCCACCCACAGATATTACCTATTTAGTCACGACTCAAAATGTGACATGTCCTGATTCTACATTTATTACAATCTATTCTTTACCGCTACCCATGGTCGATGCAGGAAATGACACCACAATTGTTGAAGGACAAAGTTTAAATTTAAATGCAAGCGGTACACTGAATTTTCAATGGAGTAACGATGCTTCACTTAGCGATTTGACCATTCACAATCCTCTTGCAGCGCCCACAGAAACGACTTATTACGTTGTCACAGGCACAGATGAAAATGGCTGCACGGCCAGTGATTCCATCACAGTAAGCCTCAAATCACCGTGCAATTCTATCTATGTTCCCAATACATTTACTCCTAATGACGACGGATTAAATGATGTCTTCTTGCCTGCAATCAGTGGTTTTGAAATTCAGTATTACGAACTCAAAATCTGGGATAGATGGGGCACATTAATTTTTGAGTCCTTTTCGTCAATCAATCCATGGATTGGGGATGTGGGTGAAGGCGAATATTTTGCACAAGACGGCACTTATGCATGGCAACTTTCAGTGCAGGGAGAATGTAATCCAGTAACCCCTCAGGATTTTGTAGGTCATGTCAATTTAATTCGTTAAAAAGGGTTTCAATGTCCATTTTGGATACCGCCTAAGGAAATCATCCCAATCCTTCTGCATGACATCTGATCATATCACAAGTGGAATTTCAGTGAATGGAACAAACGCCACTGCTAATCCTGGGTATTCCAATCTACTGAATTAGTCATGGGATTCTGATTCACCCGGATTCTGTGTTTAGCCGAACCACGAATGTGGTTCACTCTTGTTAGCCCCGGGTGAAATTCAACCAGGAAAAATCCGAAGAATTTTTGTGGTTGAATTTTACCCGGGGTAGAATGCGTGCGCGACATCCAACTCCGAAGGAATTGAACAAAACGACTATCCAAGTAGTTCGATGGTTAGTTTACATCTCCAAAAGCTTGCATGAAAAAATTAGAGTTCTGCCCACTTGGACAATAATAACTCGGACAAATGGATTGTCCGAGTTATTTTTGTCCAAGTAAAAAATCTGTCAAAAAATGGCAAACTATATATCCCAATTGCGTCAATCATTGGATTGCGATCTTCGATCCTTCGCGGATTATCTATACATCTCCAAAAGCACACTTAACGATGCTGAACTTGGTAAATTTCCGTTGCCAGCAAAAGCCAAAGTAATTCTTGCCGATCTCGAAAAAAATCTGAATAAGAAAAAACTCATCCGCGATGTGCGGGCAGAATTCGAATCGGAAGATTCTGCGAGACTAGATGACTTTATCAATGGCCGTCAGAAAGACATGAATGTAAAATTGTTGCCATTAGAAAATCGTCTCGCGAAAATGGAAGCGTTATATAGTCGCGGCTTGGCTGTGCTCGAAAAATTATCCACCATCGAAATCACATCAACCGATGCAGTTGGTCGACGGCACAAACGCTGGCTCGAAAGTTTGATCAGTTTACAAAAGGAAAAACTTCAGCGAGTGGGATTGGTCAGGCAATATGAGTTGAAGTTGAGGATTGAGCGGTTGAAGATGGGAGTGAAGTCTTAATTTTATGAGGTAATTTATTTCTATCAACATAATCAGTCCGAAAAAATAACCCTGATAATGGATTTGCGTATTAACGCTAAGAAATTTGTTTTATCTTTGATTTCATGAGTAAGGCAATATATACAAAGAAATTAGGTAGATCAGTAGCCGATTTGGCACGTCCTCGTGGCACATACAAATATTATGTAATGGAGGAAAATTCCAAGTGGTCTGTGGTTTCGGAAGGCAGTGTCAAAGCTCTTAAAGTATTTGCAACTAGTGACCTGGCAATAGAATTTGCAAAAGAAAAGGCCATTCGCGACACTGTGGAGGTTGTAGTAGTTACAAGGTATGGTCAAATCAAACAGCGGCTCTCTTACAAAAAAGTTTGATTGATTGTCTATGGCTTTCGAGAACAGTGTATTTATTAATTGTCCATTTGATGACGAGTATGTTCCGATGGTTAGGGCATTGGTTTTCACCATTATCTATCTGGATTTGGATCCCAAACTTTCTCGGACTGAATCTTCTGCATACGTTCGGGTAAGCCAAATAATGAATCTCATTAAAAATTCCAAGTATGGAATTCATGATTTATCTAGAAATGTCGTGATGGTTGCTGGCCAATTACCTCGCTTTAACATGCCGTATGAACTAGGTCTTGATGTAGGTGCTGCGGAGTTTGGTACTCCTAAATTGAAGTTAAAGAAGATATTGATTCTCGATTCAGAAAGATATAGATATCACCAGTACATTTCGGATATTGGAGGTCAGGATATTAAGGATCATGGAAATGATCCAGAAAGGCTCATGTTAAAAGTTCGAGAATGGATATCTGACAATAGCGTGGTTAGTCCACCGCCTAAAAGTCAAATTTGGAAGGCATTTATTCAATTTAGGATTGATTTAGTCGATCGCCTTGCTGTTGATCATACTCCTAATGAAATTCAAGAAATGACTATCGGAGATTACATCAGGTACGTCAAAGATTGGATACCTGAATTTAAAAACAGAGTCTAATGGTGCTTGTCAGGCACAGCGTAACCTCACGATTTCATCTGGACAAGATGCGCTGAAACTTGACAGTGCCATTGTCACATATCATATTTGCATAAAAACCGCACTATACTCGCATTCCATGTTCGAACAAACTTTTAAAAACATAGACGACATCCTCCACAAAGACGCTGGCTGCGGCAGCGAACTGGATTATGTGGAACAAACATCGTGGATTTTATTTCTCAAATACCTCGATGATTTGGAGAAAGACAAAGCAACTGCTGCGGAACTCACCGGCAAGAAGTACACGAATATTCTTGGCAAAGAATACCAATGGAATGTATGGGCGGCGCCAAAAGACAAAGACGGAAAGCTGGATCATCACAAAGCGTTGACAGGCGATGACCTCGCGGATTTCGTAAACATTCAGCTCTTTCCCTACCTCAAAAAATTCAAGGCCGACGCAGAAAGTGCTGATACCATTGAATACAAAATCGGTGAGATATTTAGCGAACTGAAAAACCGGATTCAAAGTGGATACAATCTGCGGGAGGTCATCAACCGCATTGATGAATTGAGATTCCGCACGCATGCAGAGAAACATGAGATGAGTCATCTCTACGAGGACAAGATCAAAAACATGGGCAATGCCGGTCGCAATGGGGGCGAATATTACACGCCGCGCCCATTGATTAAGACCATCGTGAAAGTGGTAGCTCCGGAAATCGGCCAAAAAGTTTACGACGGTGCTGTTGGCTCAGCGGGCTTCTTAGTTGAAGCATTTGAGTATTTAAAACACTCGAAAAAAATGACCACGGCGGATATGACCACGCTGCAGAAAAAAACATTTTACGGTAAAGAAAAAAAATCGCTTGCCTATATTATAGGTACGATGAATATGATATTGCATGGCGTAGAAGCACCGAACATTGTGCACACCAACACCCTTGCAGAAAATCTGGCGGACATCCAGGAAAAGGATCGTTTTGATGTGGTGCTGGCCAATCCTCCATTTGGTGGAAAGGAACGCGCGGAAGTGCAACAGAATTTCCCGATCAAAACGGGTGAAACCGCCAGTCTGTTTTTGCAACACTTCATCAAGATTTTGAAAGCAGGCGGCAAAGCAGGGGTGGTGATCAAAAACACATTTCTGAGCAATACCGACAATGCCTCCATTGCATTGCGCAAACAATTGCTGGAAAATTGCAATTTGCATACGGTATTGGATTTACCCGGAGGCACATTCACTGGCGCCGGAGTAAAAACCGTTGTATTGTTTTTTGAAAAAGGAAGTGCCACCAAAAAGGTCTGGTTCTACCAATTGAATCTGGAAAGAAACCTTGGTAAGACCAATGCACTCAATGAAAAGGATCTTGCAGAATTTGTGGAACTGCAAAAAACAAAAGCGGACAGTGAAAACTCGTGGACGGTCAACTTGAAAGATGTCGACAAAACCACATTTGATCTGAGTGCCAAGAATCCGAACAAAAAGGAAGAAGCAACCTTGCGACAGCCGCAGGAAATTTTGGAAGAGATGAAGGCATTGGATGAAGAGAGTGCGGAGATATTGAACTCAATATTGGAATTGATATGAGTTGGGAAACAAAGAGGCTCGATCAAATTTGTGATTTTGGTAATGGTTTATGGACAGGCAAAAAACCGCCATTCCAAAAAGTTGGTGTAATTCGTAATACCAATTTTACAAAGGAGGGCTTATTAGACGACGTTGATATTGTGTACTTGGATGTGGAGCAATCTCAATTTGCAAAAAGAAAACTTCAATATGGCGATATTATACTTGAAAAATCTGGAGGTGGTCCGAAGCAACCCGTGGGAAGGGTTGTAATTTTTGATAAGCTTAAAGGAGACTTTTCATTTAGCAACTTTACATCAGTAATTCGTGTTCTGAATCCTAAAATTGTGGATTTTACATATTTGCATAGGTTCTTATACTATTCCTATATATCAGGAGCAACTGAAATCATGCAAAGTCATTCGACAGGAATTAGAAATTTGAAATTCGATGATTATAAAGCCATCGCAATCCCAATTCCCCCACTCCTTGAACAACACCGCATCGTCTCCATTTTAGACTCCGCCTTTGCCGCCATTGCCAAAGCCAAAGCCAATGCCGAACAGAACCTTAAAAACGCGAAAGAACTTTTTGAGAGTTATTTGCAGGGGGTGTTTGAGAAGGGTGGAGAAGGGTGGGAGGAGAAGAAGTTGGGTCAAATAATTGATAATGTCATGACAGGTCCTTTCGGAAGTGCACTTCATAAGTCTGATTATGTAGAGGAAGGGGTTCCCGTGGTTAATCCACAGAATATCGTTGATGGCCGAATAGTTTCACTCAAAAAAACCATGATAAGCGAAGCGACTTTGAGTCGTCTTAAAAAATACAAGTTGCTTTTGGGTGATGTTGTTATCGCAAGAAGAGGTGAAATGGGAAGATGTGCTATTGTTACTAGTGAAAACGTTGGTTGGCTTTGTGGAACAGGTTGTTTTGTAATTCGTGTAAATAAAGAACAAGCGGACAGTGAATTTTTAAATACTCTATTAAGTTCTGCTGAAGTAAAAATGCAACTGGAAAAATCATCAATTGGGGCAACTATGAGCAATTTAAACCAATCAATTTTGTCTGACTTGTCATTTAATATTCCACCTTTAAAAAAACAACGAACAATTGTGCAAACTCTGGAGACGTTATTAGTCGAAACCAAAAAACTCATAACCATTTATCAAAACAAAATCGCAGATCTGGAAGAATTGAAGAAGAGTTTGTTGCAGAAGGCGTTTAGTGGGGAGTTGAAAACGGAGGGGGTGAAAAAGTCGATGCTTGCCTGAAAGAACAAAAAGATGATACGTTATCAATATCAAATAATTCGTTATGTGCACGATCAGTTTACTGGAGAATTCGTGAACGTAGGTTTGGTGCTATACGCACCCCGTATGCTTTTTTTAAAAGCCCGCGTTACCGATGCATTCTCCAGGGTTACCGGAATGTTCCCCGAAGCCAACGAAGTTTTTATTCGAAGCACATTGCAGGAATTTGCAAATAGGATTGATGAATATTCTTTTGAATTAAGACAGATTGAAAAGTCTGTTGATGATCTGGCGTTTATTACTGAGGCCATATTGCCAAAAGACGAAAGTGCTTTGCTGTTGACAGAAGTTAAATCTGCTATAGATTCCGATGTAGAGATCGCGTTCGATGATTTGTTCATGCAGATGGTGACGAAGTATATTCGCCAAGAGGCATCATTTGCACAATTGGATATCAACGACAATTGAGAGAAAACAGGATCAAAATATGAGCAAAGACTTAACCAACTCCAGCGTTGACAGAAAGAATATCCTGAATAACAATCTTGCTATACAAGAGCTTTATGATCAGGTTGGTTTTTACGGAGTTAAGTTTGAAGGTAAATATCGGTTCACACGTCAACAACTGGTTCAGTATTTCGAGGTGGACATCAGAACCATTGAGCGAATTGTAGAAAACAACAAATCAGAATTGGAGCAAAGTGGATATGAGCTCTTCACAGGCAATAAACTGCGTCTTTTCAAAGACCAGGTAGCTGAATATCTGGCAGATGCGAAGGAAAAGGCGGATGTCTCCGACATGAATGTCGGAGACATCGTGCAACGGTATGAAAATGAGTTGGATAGCTGGGCTAAAGCTCCGCAACTGTCAGTTTTTACTTATAAGGCATTTTTGAATTTAGGGATGCTTTTAACAGAATCCGAAAAAGCACAGCGATTGCGTGCCTCGATACTCGACATTGTAATTGATGTATTGCAGAAAAAGTTGGGTGGAAAAACGAAATACATCAACCAGCGAGAAGAAGAGTTTTTACCTAGTGCAATACGAGAATACAACTACAGGAAAGAATTTACGGATGCTCTGGATTTTTACGTAGTGGAAAATAAATTCAAGTACGGCCAATTGACGGATAAGATCTACAAGAGTATTTTTAAAGAAAACGCAAAAGAGTACCGTCAAATTCTCAAACTCAGCACAAAAGAAAGTGTCCGTAGTACGATGTATTCTGAAGTGTTGGATTTGATCGCCGGTTATGAAAATGGATATGCAAAACACCTCGAGACCGAATTCAATAAGGTCAGTAGAAAGTTAAGTTTATCAGAGGCGCATGAATTATTTCGCAAGTATGAAGAGGTCACAGAGGCAACGCTAATGCCATTGAGGGAAAAAGCACGCAGCCTTATGGCAAGTCGCGATCTGGCATTCCGCGAAGCACTTCACGAAAAATTAAAGGATTACATTAACGAAGTAAGTCCAGAGGAATATGAAAAATTTCTGGGTGAGCGAAGTATGGATTTAGAGAAGAGGCTGGAAGATAATATGGATGTTTTCAAACGCTTAAAAGATCGATAGAATGGCATTCAATTATTTTTCTACCAACTATGCTATTCGGATTCATGATAAGATCATTGAAATTTCAGGAGGCATCGGCGGCATAAAAACATACGGCAATTTGGATAGCCCACTCGCCCACATTCAAAATGACGACTATTATCCGACGTTCGAAGACAAACTGACACATTTGGTATTTTCATTCAATAAGTTTCATGCCTTCAACGATGGAAATAAAAGAACATCTATAGCGATGGGAGCATTTTTTCTAGAGGTGAATGGGCTTGATGGTTATGTCGACAAATTCATTATTGAGATGGAGAATATTGCGGTCACCGTTGCGGATAATGTCATCGATAAAAACTTATTACAAGAAATAATCACTTCCATAATCAATGAAGTAGATTACAATGAAGGACTCAAATTGAAAATCATTGAAGCATTAAGCCAAGTCGATCCAGAAAACGAACAATTGAACATCGGAGTAGATTTTTATAAAGACTTGTTTTAAATGAACGAAACCGAAACCAGAGCCGAACTAATAGATCCCAAGCTGCGAGCTTGCGGCTGGGGCGTGGTGGAGGGTTCAAGAATCTCACGTGAGTTTCATATTGCACCCGGCAAAATTCAGTCAGGTAGTGCCCGATCGAAAAAACTCATTGCCGACTACGTGCTCGTTTACAAAGGAATTAAACTCGCTGTAATCGAAGCCAAAAGTGATGAGCTGGAAGTAGGAGAAGGTGTTGCGCAGGCAAAACTCTATGCTCAAAAACTGGAACTGGAAACTACTTACGCTACCAACGGCAAAGAGATATATAGCATCTGCTTAAAAACGGCAGAGGAAGGTTTGGTTGAGAATTATTTAAGTCCCGAAGAACTGTGGAATAAAACGTTTCCGGCAACTGCCGCCCCTGTCGATCAATCGGCAGAAGCATGGCGCGAAAAATTCCTGGCTGTTCCGTTTGAAGATGTGGGCGGTACAAAAGGAGCGCGCTATTATCAGGAGCTGGCGATCAACCATACCATGGATGCCATTGCGGATCATAAGCAACGCATTCTATTAACCCTTGCCACCGGCACGGGTAAAACCTTTATCGCTTTTCAGATTGCCTGGAAACTTTTTCAGACACGTTGGAATTTGAAACGAGATGGAAGTCGAAGACCTCGTATTTTATTTTTAGCAGATAGAAACATTCTCGCTGACCAGGCTTTTAATTCTTTTTCAGCATTTGCAGAAGATGCGCTTGTTCGTATCAAACCAAAAGAGATTAGTAAGAAAGGAAAAGTGCCTACCAATGGCAGCATCTTCTTTACCATTTTCCAGACGTTCATGACCAACCGGAAAGAGGGCGGGGAAAGTGAAGTGACAGCCCCCATTGCCGCAGATCTGCGTATCGAATACAGCAGCGACCAATACAATTTTGGTCAGTACCCCAATGATTATTTTGATTTCATCATCATAGATGAGTGTCATCGTGGTGGCGCCAATGATGAAAGCAACTGGCGTGCGATCCTCGACTATTTTTCTCCGGCGGTTCAACTCGGCTTGACAGCCACACCCAAACGCAAAGACAATGTCGATACTTACAAATACTTTGGCGAACCAGTTTATGTCTACTCGCTGAAAGAAGGAATCAACGATGGCTTTTTGACGCCATTCAAAGTTAAAAGAATCAAGACAACGCTGGATGACTACATCTATACTAGCGACGACCAGGTGATCGAAGGTGAAATAGAAGAAGGCAAACTTTACGTCGAATCAGATTTTAATAAGCTCATTGAGATCAAAGCACGGGAAGAAAAACGCGTACGGATTTATATGGATGAGGCCAATCAAAAAGAGAAGGCCATCATATTCTGTGCGACACAACAACACGCTGCGGCCGTGCGTGACCTCGTGAATC
>JANOVT010000384.1:0-5366 GCA_031417525.1 Flavobacteriales bacterium
CAGATTTTCAAACAGAAGGCTGAGGAAAAAGGAATTCAACTTCATGTGTTGATGAGCGAAAAATTGCCTGAATATGTTTTTGGTGATTCCGCCAGAGTCTTTCAGGTATTAATCAATCTCATTTCGAATGCGATCAAATTCACCATAAAGGGAAGCGTGAGTCTTGAAATTCAATGTGATGTTGAAGAGGATCAAATTTCTTTCAAGGTGAAGGATACAGGAATCGGAATCCCTCCGGAAAAGGCAAATCACGTATTCGAAAGTTTTATGCAAACGAACGAAGTCGACTCCAGAATTTATGGTGGAACAGGATTGGGTTTGACAATTGCACGTGATCTCATCAGCCTCATGGGCGGCCAATTGAA
This sequence comes from Flavobacteriales bacterium, assembly GCA_031417525.1. Taxonomy (GTDB): domain Bacteria; phylum Bacteroidota; class Bacteroidia; order Flavobacteriales_D; family Sanyastnellaceae; genus JAIBBG01. The sequence continues at coordinate 366 of JANOVT010000384.1, forward strand.
AATGAAGAGTGTTGTGAATGAAGGATCAGAATTTTATTTTTCACTTGTACTGCCTGCGAGCTCTGATTCGCAAGTAAGCCACGCTGAACCTGCGCTTAGAAAATTTCAACATTCATTGCAAATTCTTGTTGCAGAAGACAATGACTATAATTTCATAGTGACACGAGATACACTTAAGAAGTATTTCCCGAATGCAGAGTGTTTTAGAGCAAGCAATGGAAAACAAGCAATTGAATTTTCAACCGAGGATGAATTCGATCTGATTCTGATGGATATTCAAATGCCACTCATCGACGGTTATCAGGCAACAGCTAAAATTCGATTATCAGATCCCGACATTGCCATCATTGGACTCACCGCAAGTGTGATCAAATCAGATCTGGATAAATGTATCGTCGCAGGTATGAATGGATACATACTCAAACCATTTTCGGAAGTCGCATTTGTTGAAGAAATCGCCAGAGTTTTAAAACTGGATATTTCAGAAGCGCAAGCTGATGAGACACCTGTTTATACTCCAGGGGAACTGGATGAAATGTACATTCAATACATTCCTGATAAATTATCAATACTTAGGCGCGCTTTCGCGTCGCGAAATTTGGCGGAAGTGAAATCTGTTTGTCACACATTGCGGCCGCAACTGATAAGAAGCGACATGAACGACGCAATTCTTCAAATAGAAGTATTGGAAACGGCTGCTGGATGGAATAACGACATGAATACGCTCGTGACGGATTTGATTGTTGCGTTGGAGAATAGATTGAATGTTATTTTGGCAAAGAAGTAATTATGAATATAAGAAGTGTCATAGTGGACGACGATGAGTTCAGCAGGCAGGAATTAACACGACTGCTTAGAATGCATCTGTCATTGGAAGTAACAATAGTGGCCGAATTCAGCAATGCTTCGGAAGCGATTTCATATATCAAATTGCACAAACCGGACTTGGTTTTTTTAGACATACAAATGCCCGGCATTTCCGGATTCGAAATGCTGGATCATCTCGACACAAATTCTTTTGAAGTTATTTTTATCACTTCACACGATGAGTACGCCATTCGGGCAATCAAATACAGCGCTTTGGATTATTTGCTTAAACCAATTGACCCGGTTGAGTTGAAGTCTGCTATCAACCGATTCACTCAAAGCACACAGAATAATCTTTCGAGGCTTAAAATCTCCAATCTTCAATTCAATCTCAATTCAGAAAGTCATGATAAGTTTCAATTGATCATTCCTACAAAGCAAGGGGAACATCAGTTTGTTGCAAATGAAATAATTCGATGTGAAGCAGACTCAAATTACACCGCAATCCATTTTGGACAAAGTAGAAAATTCCTTGCCTCCAAAACATTGAGCGATATTGAGAGTATGCTGAATACTGCAAAGAACTTTTTGCGTATTCATAAGTCGCATCTTATCAATCTGAACCATGTGGTTCAATTAACCTCAACGGACGAATTACTCATGGGTGATCAAACTCGTGTTCCTATTTCCAGAAGAAGATTGGCCGAGGTCAAAGAAGTCATCCGTTCCATGAAACGAAATTGAGATGAGCCTATTTTAGATTGCCATCTTTGAATCCCCACAAATAAAGACAGGCGTAAGTTCTGTATGGACTCCATTTTGAACTGAGCCGAAGCATTTCCTCCTTCAGGTTTTTTTTATTCGTCGGATCGATGGAGTACAAATGAATCATGGCATTCTGAATACCGAGATCATCTACCGCAAATACATCTTCATATCCAAGTGTGAACATCAGCAACATTTCTACCGTCCACCGTCCGACTCCTTTGATCTGTATTAGTTTCTCCATCAATTCCTCACTTTTCATTCTGTGAAGTTTAGCGTCTGTCAGTTTTTCTGCAATAAAAAATTCACAAACGTTTCGAACATAGTTGGTTTTTGCATTGCTCAATCCAATAGCGCGCAACGTTTCAAATGGAACTTCGAGTATTTGCTCAGGTGTTGGGTTTTTTATTGGAAATAAATTCAGAAAACGCTGATGAATGACCTGCGCAACTTTTGTGCTTAGCTGCTGACTCATGATGGAAGCGCACAATTGAATATGAACTTGCTTTTTGCGGGTAAGTGCATATTCGCCCTGTGTTTCAAGGATTTTTTTCAACTTCTTGTCTTTCGAAAGATGTGACCGATGATTCATGTGTCAAGTGTAAATGAGAATGTGAGCAAAGATGAGCATGAATGAATGCCTGTCGAACCGTCATTGGTGTGGAAAAAGTTTACAGGTAATTCAATATGCAAGTTCGTGTACAAAAGCGAGCAGTTCATCCCAAATATTTGATTTACCCATAGAAGTAAGCACACTTTTGGGTCAACAAAAAGGAACACCACTACTACCCCTTAGACTCGACAAATAACTCTAACTCTCACCTTCTCTCTCTCCTTGATTGGAGAGAGAGACTGGAAAGAGAAAACGAGGGACAGTGCTTAAAACAAAACGCCATGAAAAACCTCCTTCCATCCACAACGACTAGTTTGATATTCTTTCTGTTTCTTACTTCATTACACACAAATGCGCAAGAATTGAATAAAGTGCAATCGAATTTCAGGGATCTTATTTTATGTCTTTGTGGACCAACGGTGCTAACGGAGAGTAGTTATCAAATTCCTTACAATGAAGGAAGGGTGATAACCGAGGATCTCACTGCTGACGCAACATTAGAATCGGCCGTGATAGCAGAGTGGTATTTGGATAAAGACAACGATGGACTTGGAAATCCGCTCGAGGTTCAAATTTCATACGCTCAGCCTTTAGGTTATGTGGCCAACTCAAATGACACTGATGACAATCTTGTTGATCGACTTTGTTCAACGACAAAACAATTCTCTGCTTACACGACAAACTGAATTATACTGATACTAAATCCGTGGTTTCTTCAATTAGCAGTTTTATCAATCCGGCAATGGCCTCTCATTTTTGGAGGCCATTTGCTTTGGAAAGAGACAAAGTTTATGGTTGAACGTTAGGCTACTTTTTATTCATAAACCTTCTTTGATCTATATTGCCGCGTCACTTATCGTATGGCACAAGTATCAAAATATATCAGCCTGTTTTTCGAATGGTATTCCGACCATTGCATGAGGAAGAATTGTGGTTTGGCACTGCTGTTTTTTTGTCTGAGCAGTATGGATGCTTATAGTGCAGTTGTTAGCGATATTCAATCAAAATCCACGGCGGTTATTTCTTTCGAACGATACAGCGAATCTGTATCTGCGATCATAGACGAGTCTGACGCTCTGAAAAGGACAAATCGATTTGTTCTCGATTTTGGCGACCGGTATTTTGCCATTCGTTTGGATATCGATACTATACCTCAGAATACACTTTATTATCGAATAGATGGATATGATCACACCTGGTTTCATTTTGACAATGGGCCAATCAGGTCGGGTGGCATTCCCGAAGGCAACTACAATTTTGTGGTGGCCAGAAAATTGGAAGAAGGGAAAATGATCACAATCTATTCTGCGGGCATGCAGGTGCGGGCGGGTTTTTTTCATGGAATTCGCGGTTATGTGGCCGCATTCATAGTTGGAATAGTTATGTTGTACTTGTTTTTTAGAGGACGCAAACTGATTCTAAGAAAGGATAGAAATCGCACAGTGAAAATGTTGGAAAACACCGTGCAGAAAAGGACTGTGCAATTGCAACAATTACTTGCACAACGTGAACTTTTGCTGAAGGAAATTCATCACCGGGTAAAAAATAATTTGCAAGTGATTTCTGCATTGCTCGAAATGCAAAGTTCCCGGACCACGGATGAGAAAGTGAGAATTGCAATCACTGAAAGTCAGAATCGGGTTCTTTCCATTGCATTCATTCATCAGAATCTTTATCAGCACGATGATCTCAAAGGTGTAGAAATCGGAAGTTTTCTGAAAGAGTTGACATCGCACATCAAGCAGGTTTTTGAAACGTCTGATTGTCCGGTGGAAGTAATTACTCTCGTTCCGGAAATATTTCTCGATATCGACTCAGCAATTCCACTCGGACTTATCATCAACGAGCTTCTGACCAATTCCTACAAGTACGCTTTCAAAGGAAGGAACGACGGAAATATCCGAATCGAACTTAAACTTCTTTCGGATGGTGATTTCTATTTCAATTATTTTGATGATGGCGTGGGCTTACCCATGGACTATGATTTGATGAAATCTAATTCTCTTGGTTTAAAATTGATCCGTCAATTGAGTCGCCAACTTGCAGGAAATATCAAATACCAATTCCTCGATGGCAGTTGTTTTGAATTGACTTTTAAAAATTTGGAAGCGCGCAGTCAAATGACATAAAATGGTTTTACATGGAAAAATTGAAAATTGGCATTGTTGAAGACGATATGATTATCGCAGGTGCGCTGGCAGAAATGCTGACCGCCATCGGATATGAAGTTCCTGATAATGCAACACGTTACAGCGAAGCAATTGAACTGATCGAAGCAGAAAAGCCTGATTTACTTTTGCTCGATATCAACCTGGTTGGCAAACTCGACGGAATTGCAGTGGCCGATACGGTCAGAAAAAATTATGGCATTCCTTTTATTTTCCTGACTGCAAACCTGGATAGCGCAACTGTTGAACGCGCAAAAAAGGTTTTGCCTGCTGCTTATCTGGCTAAGCCGGTGACGAAAGACCAGCTCTATTCAGCCATTGAAATTGCATTCAGTAATTTCAATATGATCAAAGACCATAGAGTGGAAACGCAAAAGGAATCTGTGGCCAAAAAGAATTGGATTTTTGTAAAAGATGGTCATGCATTTCGTAAAGTGTTTTATGATGATTTGTATTATATCGAAAGTGAAGCGAATTATGTTGCTCTTCATTTGAGTGGAAATAAAAAGCTACTTCTGAGAAGTGGTTTGGATGATTTTATTCATCAACTCGATGATGGAATGTTCATTCGTGTTCATAGGGGATACGCTGTAAATTCATCCAAAGTGGATGGCGTGTTTCCGACCGAAGTTTCTGTACAAGGAATCA